>NZ_RZPF01000095.1:0-12426 GCF_004022735.1 Mesorhizobium sp. M7A.F.Ca.AU.001.01.1.1 | reverse complement strand
TGTCTCGATCGCTCCGGCCACCGCCGCCGACATTGGCCGCAATGCCGCCGACTTCGTATTCCTGCGCGAAAGCCTTCTGGCAGTGCCTCTCGCGCTGGACGTCTCGCGCAAGGCGGGACACCTGATCCGCCAGAACATCGCGATTGCGATCGTCTACAATGCCGTCGCCGTGCCGATCGCCATCCTGGGCCACGCCACGCCTTTGTTAGCGGCGATTGCCATGTCTGCCTCATCGGTGCTTGTTATTGGAAACGCATTGCGCTTGCACGGCTTCGGGGCGAATGCGACGCTGCAAGTTATTCAAAAAGTCGGACGCTCCGCAGTCAGCTATTCGGCATAATCCTCGTGACGACGTTGCTCTATCTCATACCAGTGGCCCTTTTTCTGGGTGCACTGGGTGTGTCCGGCTTCGTCTGGGCATTGCGAAGCGGTCAATACGAAGATCTCGACGGAGCCGCCGAGCGGATACTAATTGATCGGGACGACAAACCGGAACGCTGATTTCAATCCGCTGTGCATAAGATGCGCGGATCGCGCTCGTCAGTCGAGCCGGCTCGGTCGGGAACAAGCTGTCCATGCTCCATGCTCCATGCTCCATGCTCCATGCTCCATGACCATCTTGACCTAAGCTGCACACTACATTTGTGAAAAGCCTCTGTCGTGCGAAGGACTGCCTCCCATTGCACCCAGTATGAGGCGTGTGATGCCACGAGAGTACCTCGCGTGGCCGGACGAGAGCTTGGCAATGTGCGCACGGGTTCCAAAGTGGAACGTCACGGTCGATCACCTGACCGTGAACCGCCAGTGCCGATTGGTCATGTCTGGCTGATCCAGATCAGGGTCATACTCATCGGCGTGGTCTATTGACCAGTCTTCGACGGAGAAATGCATGACTTACGGAAAGATTGGTCGTCATTATCAGCACCTTCACGGTTCTGGGTTTTCTGTCGTGTGGTCGGCCATGCCTTGTGCTTACGGCGCAGCCATTAGCTGACCGGCGTCGTGTGTATCTCGCTTGCTGGCTGACCATCCGCGTGGCTTGCGCGGACAGGGGGCCGATCAACAGCTTTCGCCTTTGATGGGTTGTGTGCGTCGTTGCCGATCCATCCCGATTCCCGGCCCGCGCCTTGAGGCTATGCGACGGTACCGGAACCCAGCGCACGTCACGCGGTTCCGCGCGCGTGGTGTCCGCTCGTCACGACGATGAACGAACAAGCGGCTGGAGTACCATGAACACCGTACACATCATCGACTGCCACAATGCAAATGACTACTTCGCCGACAGGCAAGAGGGACCGATCGTGCAGCACTTGTTAAAGGCTGTCAACATCCGCGCGGAGCTCCAAATGGCGTTGAACCGAACGAAATTTGGTGAGGCTGTAGTACGAGCGATGGAGGCGGAGTGCGACGTGCTTCACATCGCCGGGCACGGCAATGGTGACGGGATCGCTTCGTCCAGTGGGCGAAGTGGCCTTCTTTGGGCTGACTTCGTAAAAATGTTCCAGGGCTCGCATCCAGCGCCGAAGATCCTCGTGATGTCAACGTGCTGCGGAGCATCATCGGGGTTGGGACGTGCGTTTTCGAAATCGATCAACCGTCCGAAGTTGATCATTGGTTCGAGTGACGCGCGCTATTTCGACGACTATGTCGCCGCGTGGGCTTTGCTCTATCGGCGACTGAATTGCAAGGACATCGACATCGAAGCCATGCAGCAGGTTCTTGATGAGATATGCGCGGTCGTGGATAAAAGTTTCCGCTACCTTGGCTGGGATGACGAGAGAGAGCGCTACGTTCGATACCCTCACCCTCGCAAGAGAGCCCGCTTCGACGTCGTGGAGCGTGAGTAGTATGCGCAAGGGTTCCAGGTGGAATGTGGCGATCGATGCGGCGCGGCCGTCGCTGACCAGCGTCGCGAGTGTCTCGCTTGCTGGCGGCGATCTGCGCGGCTGCGCGGCGAAAGGGCGGGATCGGTTAGCCGCATCCACCTCTGAGCGCTTTGAGTGCTTCGTTGCCGATCGATGCGAATCTCCCGGCCCAGCGCCTTTAGGCAATGCGGCGGGCACGGAGCTCATGTCACTCGGCTCAGTTCCACCGTTACACGAGGATAGGCGACCGGATGGCGGCACGCTGATGGGCTCTGACGATAATTTTGACATCGTTGTCGTTGGAGCCGGCCCGGTCGGCCTTTCGTTCGCTGCGTCGCTTGCCCAAAGCGAACTCAAGGTGGCAGTTGTTGAACAGAACACATTCGATAGTCTGGCGAATCCGGCTTTCGATGGTCGCGAAATCGCGCTGACCAACGCTTCGATCAGAACCCTTCGCGAGCTCGGCGCCTGGGATGTCATCCCGGCTTCGGACAAATCAGCACTTCAAGGCGCGCGCGTGCTCAACGGCTCGAGCGCATTCGCTCTTCGTTTCGATCCTCCCAGCAACTCTGGAGAACCGCTGGGGGTTTTGGTTCCAAATTGCCGGATCCGCGAGGCGCTGTTCAAAATCGTCCGCTTGCAGGATCGCGCCCGGCTGTTGTGCGGCCACTCGGTCGTCGATGCAACAAACAGCCAAGAAGGAGCAGTCGTAACGCTCTCTAATGGCGCGCGTTTAACTGCTCGGCTGGTTGTTGCCGCGGATTCGCGTTTGTCCGCCACGCGTGATCTGCTAGGCATCGGCGCCGATATCAACCGGCTTGGCCACTCGATGCTGATTTGCCGAGTGAGGCACGAGCGCGCCCACCACCAGATCGCCATCGAATGGTTCGATCACCATCAGACGATAGCGATATTGCCCCTCGCGGAGGGCATGTCGTCGCTGCTGCTCACATTGCGCTCAAACGAGGCCTATAGACTGCTTGCCTTCGATGATGATTTGTTCCTGTCGGAGTTGACGAAACGGTGTCGAGGGCGCCTTGGAAAAATGACCTTGGCAAGCAAGCGCCACACCTATCCGCTGGTCACGACCTGGGCGCACAAATTCCGGGCGCCGAGCGCCGCACTCATCGGCGACGCTGCCATCGGCATGCACCCGGTGACCGCTCACGGATTCAACATCGGTCTCAGCAGCCAGAAGCAACTCGCCCGTGGAATCATGACTGCGTGCCGCGACGGCCGCAATGTTGGCGACCCCGACATGCTGCATATATACGAAAGGCGGCTGCGCCTGTCGGCGGCGCCGCTCTACCATGCAACGAACATATTGGTTGGACTCTACTCCAGAGACCACCTGGCGGCACGGCTTGCAAGGCATCTGGGGCTTCGCTTTGCCCAACATGTTCCCCTTGTCCGGCATGGGATTTCGGCGGAGCTCCAGCGGTGATACTGCACCAGCAGTCGCATTTTTGCGCGTGCTGGGCGAGCGATGAGAGAGTGCATGATGCACCGGAGTAATCCTGCTCCCCGACGCTGATCTCCGATTGAAGAATTAACCCGTCCTTCAGGGGGGCTGCATAGGCTGCGGACAAGCAGGAGTAAGCAAGCTGACCCGTCCAGCCTTGGAAAAAGAAGATCCGCTGGAGGCGAGAATCCTTCAGGACCAGCTCGCTGATCTGAGGGCAGGCCTTTTCGTCTCAATGCCGATAAGCATTGTGCTGTCCGGGCTGATTTTGACCGTGCAGGCCCTTTCCGGGAACGGTCTTGCTGGCGCGGCCTGGTTTTCGGTCGTTAATGCGATAAATGCCGCCCGCCTTGCACTCGCCCGTCATCAGCTGAAGGAACCCGGAGTCCAGGATGATCTGACACGGGTTTGGCTGCGGCTTCGCTGGTTTGGCAGGCTTGCTCTTCTGGCGGGATTCACCTGGTCATTCCTTGCCGTCCTAACGGCTGGATACACGACGTCTCAAGCATCGCTGCATCTAATAATTCTGGCGGGCATTTCAGCTGGCGCGGTCACGTACGGCAGCTCATATGCTGCGGCAGCGATATGCTTCATCACACCGCCACTCCTCATTGCCGCCGCATGTTTGCTGACGAAGGGAGCCCCGGAAAACTACATTCTGGCTTTTGCCGTCCTGCTTTTCGAGGGCGGCCTGGTTCGATCCTCGTTCGTTGGACAAGCGCGCTTCCGTGACGCGAGCCGCCTGAGACATCAAGCCGAGCGGCTTGCCGCGGAAATGGAGCGCAATTCCAGGGAGGACCATCTTACCGCGCTCCTCAACAGGCGGGGCCTCGAACATGCAATCGATCAGTTTGAGAACACCGATGGACCCTTTGTGGCCATGCTGATTGATCTGGACGGGTTCAAATCTGTCAACGATACCTACGGTCACAGAACGGGTGACGAGCTGCTTGCCAGGATCGCCCGCCGAATAGAGGAAGAAGCACCGGAGGGCTCAACGCTCGCCCGCATCGGTGGGGATGAATTCGTGCTGGTTTTTTCTTCGCGAAAGAATTCTCCTTCTCCCACCAATCTCGCGTCCAATCTCATAGCCAAGCTTGCTCGCCCCTATCCTGGGATCGCATCAGTCCGCATTGGAGCGTCTATAGGAATCTACTTGGCTGAAAACCCCGGACTAACGGAAATGTTGTTGCGGGCCGACATCGCCCTTTACACAGCTAAGCGCCGCGGCAGGAATGAATTTTGTCTGTTCGATGCCGAGCTAGCCCGGGAGTTGCAACGCCGCCAGTCAATCGAACGCGATCTTCATTCGGCGATAACGATGAGAAGCTTGGTCGCTTGGTTTCAGCCAATCGTAAGACTCGAAACTGAAGCCGTCGTCAGTTTTGAAGCCTTGCTAAGATGGTCTCACCCGCTTCACGGTCCCATTTCTCCGCCCGAGATCATGACAGCGGCACGCGAAACTGGAATGCTTCAGCTGCTAACTCAAACGGTATTCGCCGACTGTTGCGCTCTTATCGAGGGCTTGGTCAAAGCTGACCGTCGTGATGTTCGTGTGGCGATGAATGTTTCACCGTGCGAGTTGGAAGCTGGCGATATTGACGAGATGATTCTTAATGGTCTGGCGGCAAAAGACCTCCCTGCAACGATGTTCGACATCGAGATTACCGAAGAAGCCCCAGTGGATCCGGACAGAGTGGATGAAAAGCTCGCCCGGCTTTCACATGCTGGCATTTCTATCGCGCTCGATGACTTCGGCACCGGTTTTTCGACGTTGGCATCGCTCAAGGACAGTCGGATCAGGAAGGTGAAAATAGATCAGGGCTTCGTTCGCGGCTTAGCCAAGTCCCGGGAGAATCGGCTGCTTGTCAAAGCGGTGATTGATCTTGGTAGGACGCTCGGGATCGAGGTCATGGCCGAGGGCGTTGAAACAGAGGCAGATCGGCAAACTCTGTACAAGCTTGGCTGCAGAACCGCGCAGGGCTTCCTGTTCTCTAAGGCAGTGCCTCTCCATTTGGCACTTGATTCGGTAGTAAAAGAGCACGCGAAGGAGTTGTGACCGGCCTCTCCGTCCGTGCTGCTCGCGGAACTTTCATGTGGGGTGGACCTGACGCGCGAAAGCCGTTTCGGACGGTAGAGTTATTACGGGGGCGAAACTGAGCACGTGGTTTGGATAGCAGCAATCCGGTCCACCGGCGCACATGCAGCGGCTTCATACAAGCGTTCAAGTTGCGAGATGAGCTTGAGTGAACGACGTCGGAGAATTGCGTCCTTTGGACGCTGGTTTCGCGGTTCCCGTAGGATTCGATTACGGGAAGCGTTCTTGGCTGCTTCTCGGCTCAGCGCTCATCGGGATGAACAACGTACCCGCGGTCAAGGTCTTCGCGACCTCAACCCAGTCACCATCCCGCAACAGCAGCGGTCGGGTCCTGATCAAGCGCTCAGCCTCAGCACAGGTGCTGGAGCAACGGTAGAGCGCGGAAAACGTGTATCGGAATGCGCTGGCTCACCATAGGAAGCTGCCACGGCATGTCGAATGTCCCCAGGGGGCGGACCGTTCCCTTGCATTTGTCTCGATGACGGGCTCTCAAAGCTAAAGCCAAGAGAGCTTTATAAAAATCGCACCCGATCGGCTGCGCAACGACGACCAGCTGAGGCCCGATCGGGTGCTAAGGTCGTGCCAAAAAAGGCGCGTCACTGTCGCATTTCTAGCCGGCTTGCGATCGGACGTCATCTCTTGGCGATCGCTGCCCCTTCTCTCAAATGCGCTTAGCGGCGCCGATGGCGAATAGCGCAAGCTTTTCCACCCGTTTCTACTCCACTACCGAGACTCGTCACCAACCTCCTTTTATTCGCTTCCATATGGCCCATCCTGTCTCCAATCGAGGAGGAGCGCGAACATGGGCCAAGCCGTAGAACGTCTCAGTCTCGGGAATTCTTCTGCTCGCCAAACTGCCGTTGTCGCCGGCACCATATTTGGCAGGGTGACAGTGCACGACAAGATATCAGGCGTTCTTGTCTGGGCTGAACTATGCTTGCAAGCCATAACCCAAAAATCGCCGATCCCTTTGAATTCGAGCCGGATGAATGGGTGTTTCAAAATTTTTGGCGGTTTTAGGCAGAACCCTCCGATGGCCCGCGTACCGGTCAAGCTTCGTGAGCACTTTAGGTTCGTCGATCAGGCATAGGTTTCTTTCCCATGCCACATGCTGGCCGTTTGCCTAGTTCGGAAGCCCTCGAGAGGCGTTGCTCGTCTTGGTATGGCGTCGCCCCTTTTTCCGATCCATCGGCCACGGAGCTAGAATGGTGTCTAGCTGTTGCCGCCTACTTGGTCATCCGGCATGGAGATGCCTATATACCGACCTTCGAAAGGCTGGAATACGAGGTCGAACAAATGCGGCGGAAGCTCGGAAATCGCGAGCGAGCGCAGCGCGTGCTGGCCACGCTCAACCTAAATGGCTCGGACAGCTGGAGCCGTGAGGTTGGTTCTCAAGGCCTGGATGGCGCCGCAATCACATTCGCCCGGGCGGGGTAAAAGCGATTTTTTGGAGCCACTCGCGCTTTTGCGCTAACGAAGGTCCCGCGCCGTATTTGGGCCGGATCCATTTGTGGCCCATCAGAGAAGCAATTACCTTCTCCGGCGCCTCAACTGCCGTCAGCCGGTCCTCGAAAGTGTGTCGCAGGCTATAAAGACTATGCTCGGAAGTCGGCAGAAGTTCCTTGCTGGCGAGCACCTTGTTGACGAGCGCTGAAAGTGACGCGGCCTTGTCGCGATAACGAGGAAAGCCGTCCGGATGGAGCTTGATGGCTGCAAGTGCGCCGCCAACCAAGGGAATGTCACGGGCTGAATGACCGGTCTTCAAGCGACGGCCATTGGGGCGCACCCGCACATGCGGGATTTCTCGATCGAGGTGGATTGTTTCGGTGGTGAGGTTTGCCGCTTCAGAAAGCCTGAGTCCGGTATCGGCAATCACATAGATTAGATGGCGGGCTTCGTCATTGAGTCCGTCGAGCGCGCCTTCAGCGAGTATCTTCTCCTGAATGAACTCCGCTGTGAACGCAGCGCGTTGCCCGGGGACGGCGCCGGAAAGACGCAGGTTTCGAAAAACCGGCTCCAGCTTGAGCTGGTGAGTCAGATCGACGACGCGCAGCATTTTCGAAACATGGCCGATGTCCTTGTTGGCCGTACCGATATCAAGTCCATCCTCAACGATCCGCTTTTGCCACCACTCGCGGAACGCGATTGCGTCGTCCCGAGTGAGGCTTGCGATCTCCTTGTCGCCAATGACTCCAACCAGATTGGCAACTGCGCGCTTTTTGGGGTTACGCCATTTCTTGATTTGGTTGGGCGACATGGTCAGCAAGTTCTGTTGCTCGATCGTCTCGAATTCCTTGATAAGACCGCTCAGGCGGACCGCTGGCCGCTTCTCCCCACCCATGACGGCCGAGACGTCCTGCGCGTCCTCGATCGATTTTTTGTCGAGGAGCAGCTTGATACGGGCCATGAGTTCGTCGAGCGGCCCCGCTGCTAGTTCCTCGTTAGTGCGATAGGCCAATCCAAATGACCGCGCGCGCTTCCTCGCGGCTTCGAAACGCAGCCCCGCCTCGGCGGATTGGCCTTCCCGCAGTCTACGCCAATACGCCTCCAGCCCCGCGCCGAGGCTTTGCACTGCATCTCGCGCCCGTACACCGCGGGGATCGTCAGCCACGGCGACGCCCGTGGAAATGCGTACTAGGCAGCGGCGATCAAACGCCGCGAATTCCTTCGGCACCCTGCGGACGAGATACCAGATGCCTTCACGTTTATGCGGCTTTGGCGCTGCGGAACGTCGCATTATCTTTCTCTAATGTTACACAGTTTGTTACACAGTCTAAGATATGTTTCGCTTCGTGCTGGTCAAGCGCAACAAGGAAGCTTTTGAAAGGAAAGGATTTTTATGGAAGCTAAATGGCGGAGAGGGAGGGATTCGAACCCCCGATGGGCTTGCACCCATGCCGCATTTCGAGTGCGGTGCATTCGACCACTCTGCCACCTCTCCGCGGTCATGGTCGGCCGTTGCCGGCGCGGCGCACTAGATAACGGCTGAACGGGCAGGTTACAAGGCCAATCCGTCAGTTATTTGGCTTGCCGGGCAAGCAGCGGATTCGCGACGGTTCAGCGGCGGCGAGGCCTGGGTAGGTTGGTAACCAGTCACGCGTGCTTGCCTCGACGACGGTCACGTCGTGCAGTCGTGCTGACACGCTCGATCCTTCGGCCGCCAACAACAGTCCCGACAACAGCTGTTTGCCTTGACTCGCACTCAACCTTCGGTTAGGGACAGCGCGCAATCGGCGTGGAGGGTTCTTCCGCGCCGCTTGTTTTTTGAACCCGCAGACTGACAAAAAGACGGCTGAACCGCCAGAGGCGGCTCATCAAGGCCGACCGAACAGCGAAAGGCAAAAAATGTTCGCAGTCATTAAAACGGGTGGCAAGCAGTATCGCGTTGCCGCCAACGATCTCCTGAAGATCGAAAAACTCGAAGCCGCTGTCGGCGATATGGTCGAGATCGGCCACGTCCTCGCACATGGCGAAGGCGAGAATGTCACGTTCGGCGCGCCGTTCGTCGACGGCGCGGTGGTCACCGCCGAAGTCGTCGAGCAGGGCAAGAACCGCACCGTCATCGCCTTCAAGAAGCGCCGCCGGCAGAATTCGCGCCGCAAGATCGGCCATCGCCAGCTTTTGACCACCGTGCGGATCTCCGAGATCCTGCTGGGTGGCGCCAAGCCGACGAAGACGGCAGCGGTCAAGGCGCCGAAGAAGGTGAAGGCCGAGGCCGCCACCGAGGTGCAGGCGGAAGCCGCGCCGAAGAAGGAGCCCAAGGCCAAGGCAGCCGAGACAAAGGCAGCCGAGACCGCGGCAGCGCCGCTGTTCAAGGCGCCCAAGGGTGAGCCGGACGATCTGACCGTGATCAAGGGCATCGGCCCGGTCGCAGCCAAGGATCTCAACGAGCAGGGCATCATCACCTTCGCGCAGCTCGCCAAGCTGACCGACAAGGATGTCGCCAAGATCGACGAGCACATGCCCTTCAGCGCCGACCAGATCAAGGACTGGCGCGAGCAGGCCAAGGAATTGGCGGCGAAGTAATTTTCTGGCGACCAGGTCGCCGGATCGGACTTGAAACGGAACGCGAACGCGTTCATAAGGCCTTTTAGGCGCCTTGCGGCGCAACGGAGTTAGTTAGATGGCACACAAGAAAGCTGGCGGCTCGTCGCGCAACGGTCGCGACTCGCATTCCAAGCGTCTGGGCGTGAAGAAGTTCGGCGGCGAAGCCGTCATCCCGGGCAACATCATCATTCGTCAACGCGGCACCACGTGGCATCCCGGCGTCAATGTCGGCATGGGCACGGACCATACGCTTTTTGCGCTCGAGACCGGCGCCGTGACGTTCAACAAAAAAGCCAACGGCCGAACCTACGTATCGGTCAACCCGATTGCCAAAGCCGCGGAGTAGCCGGTTCCGCACTAGAACACCGGCGCCCATCTCGGGAACCGGTGTCTGGCAAAGCCAGGAAAAGGATCAGGGGAGATGGGTTTCCATCTCCCCTTTTTCTTGTGCCTGGAGGACTTTCAAATGGTTGCCGAAGCGGAAGACTCAGAAGACGAAAGTTACGCGATAGACTGCCCGGTGCTGGTCACCGAGCGGCTGGTGATGCGGGCGCCCCACGAGGGCGATATCGCGCAGCTGGTCGAGCTTGCCGACAACCGCCATGTCGCCGAAATGCTGGCACGCATGCCGCACCCCTATGGCGAGGCCGAGGCGCGCGCTTTCCTGGCCATGACCAAATCGCGCCGGGCCGGCATTGCTTATGCCCTGACGCTGGCCGGCACCGACACCTTCGTCGGTTGCGCCGGCCTCAACACCACCGATCGCGGGCTGGAGCTCGGTTACTGGATCGGCGAGCCGCACTGGAAGAAGGGCTATGCGACGGAAGCAGCGCACGCGCTGGTCGATCTCGCCTTCCAGAGGACGTCGATCCAGGTCCTGCATGCCTCGACGCGGGTCATCAATCCGGCCTCGCGCCGCGTCATCCACAAGTGCGGGTTCCAGTATGCCGGCCAGGGCATGCTGAACTCGATCGTCGCCGGCCAGGTTCCCGTCGAGCGCTACCGGCTCGATCGCAAGACCTGGACCAGCCTGCGGAACTGGGTGCATTTCTGATGGATGACGACGGTCAAACCAATGGTCGACAGCAGCGATATTGAAACGGCCGCGATCGCGCCGATGACGCCTGGGGATATCGAAAGCTTTCATCGCGCGCTCGATGTCGTAGCGCGTGAGCGAAAGTACTTGTCCTTCCTTGAGGCGCCACCGCTGGATCAAGTCAGAAGTTTCGCAATGGATCGTATCGGGAGAGGCGATCCGGGGTTCGTGGCCGTTGTTCGTGGCGAGGTCGTCGGCTGGTGCGACATCTCACGCCATGATCGGCTCATCCATGCCCATCGCGGCTCCCTCGGGATGGGGATTGTTCCTCCCTATCGGGGGCGAGGGCTTGGACTGCGGCTCATCAATGCAACCTTGGCGCAAGCGCGCAGGGCCGGTTTCGTCCGCATCGAACTCTCCGTGCATTCCGACAATGCTCGCGCCATCTCTCTCTACGACAAGGTCGGGTTTGTCAGGGAGGGCGTGCAGCGCGATGCCGTCCATGTCGACGGGGAATACCGCGATACGATCATGATGGCGATCGTCGAACGCGAAAACGCCGCCAGATGAATGGCCATCAGCCCAGTTCGACCCACACCGGCAGATGGTCCGAGCCGACTGCCTTTCGGTCGACCCACAGACGCTGCAGGGATCTGGCAAGCGAAGCGCTGGTAAAGATATAATCGATGCGCTTGTGCCGGCTGGGATCGGTGGGTTGCTTGGGATCGACCCAACTGATGAGATCGTCGCCGGTGGCGTTCAGCCGCAAGGCGGCATCGACGGCGAAGTCGGCGGTCAGCGGCATGCCGAATTCATGGTCCGGCCGGCCGGCGAGTTCGACATATTCGGGTGAGCCGGCCAGCATGTTGAAATCGCCCATGCCGACAAAGGCTTCGGGATGCGGCAGTTCCGGCAGGCCGATCTCGGCGACGCCGGACAGTGCTCCGCCTTCGAGCGCATAGTTCAGCATGCGTTGGCGCAGGAACTGGATCTGGCTGGCGCGTTCGAGGGGGCTGCGGTGATCGAGATGGATGGAATAGAAGCGGATGAAACCAAGCGGCGTCTCGATCAGCGCTTCCAGCGCGCCGCGCTGGAAGTTCATCATCTCGAAGCTGCGGCTGCGCGGCAAAAGCAGGTTGCGCGACAGATGAATGGGCGTCCTAGACAGCACCATGTTGCCGAGCTGGAAGGTTTTCGTGACGGCACGGCCGTTGTCGATGTGCGAACCGATATTGGCCTCGAAATTGCTGCCATAGACGGCGAAATAGTCGGGCAGCGCCTCGCCGATCTCGGCGACCATGTCGCGGCCGCCATTCCGAGGATTGTTGCGGGTCACCTCCTGCAAAGCGATCACGTCGGCGCCGCGCACGGCATCGGCGATGCGCCCGACATCGTACTGCCCGTCGAGGCCGATGCCGTACTGGATGTTGTAGGTTACAAGCTTCATTCCGACGTCTCTCCGGCCAACCCCACATGGCCATTGTCACAAAACGGCCTCGCCCTTCGCCGCGCCTTGGTTTAGAGCAAGGGCCAAGGTTTAGAGCAATGCCGCAAAGCCACTAGTAGAAACTGTACAATCTCATGAAATTTCTCGATCAAGCCAAGGTATACATCCGCTCCGGTGACGGCGGCGCCGGTTCGGTGTCGTTCCGGCGTGAAAAATTCATCGAGTTCGGCGGGCCGGATGGCGGCGACGGCGGCCGCGGCGGCGATGTCTGGCTGGAGGCGGTCGACGGGCTGAACACGCTGATCGACTACCGGTATCAGCAGCATTTCAAGGCCAAGACCGGCGTCCACGGCATGGGCCGCAACATGACCGGCGCCAAGGGCGCCGACGTCACGCTGAAAGTGCCGGCCGGAACGCAGGTGTTCGAAGAAGACAACGAGACGCTGATCTGCGACCTGACCGTGGTCGGAC
>NZ_RZPF01000960.1:0-1928 GCF_004022735.1 Mesorhizobium sp. M7A.F.Ca.AU.001.01.1.1 | reverse complement strand
GTGAAGGACAGGCTGTAGTCGCGTGAATTCTTGCCGCCGCCCGCAGACAGCTTGATGAACTGACCGCGACCGAGGAAGTTGCGCTCGGTCACCGAGCCTTCGACCGACGGACCGGCCGTGTCGCCACCGGTCGAATAACCAGCGCCCACCGAGAACTCACCGGTCGATTTCTCAACCACGTCGACCACCAGAACGACCTGGTCGGGCTGCGAGCCAGGCACGGTCGAGATGTCGACTTTCTCAAAGTAGTTCAAGTTTTCCAGGCGCTTCTTCGCGCGCTGGATGAGCACCTGGTTGAAGGCGTCGCCTTCGCTGACGTCGAACTCCCGGCGAATGACATAGTCACGCGTGCGATCGTTGCCGCGGATCTCGATGCGCTCGATATAGGCCTTGGTGCCCTGGTCGATCGTGTAGACGACCGAAATGGTGTGGTTCTCGAAATTGCGGTCGCCGCGCGGCGTGACCTGCGCGAAGGCATAGCCGGAACCGGCCACCTTCTCGGTCAGCGCGATGATGGAATCCTCGACGTTCTTGGCGTTGTAGACGTCACCCTTGTGCGTCTCGATCACCGATTCCAGCGACTTGCCGTCGACTTCAGGGATCGTGCTCTCGACGCTGACATCGCCGAACGTGTAGCGGTCGCCTTCCTGGACGGTGATGGTGACCGTGTACTTGTTCGTCGCGCTGTCGAGCTCGCCGACGGCGGACACGACCTGGAAGTCGGCATAGCCGTGATTGTAGTAGAAGCGGCGCAGCAGCTCCTGGTCCGCGCGCAGCTTGTCATCGTCGTAGACGTCGTCGCGCAGGATGAAGGAAACCCAGGACGAACGCTTGGTGTTGATGATATCCGACAGGCGGCGGCTGGAATAGGCGCTGTTGCCGACGAAATTGATCGCCGCGATCTGCGTGCGATCGCCTTCGGCAATGTTGAAGACCACATTCACGCGATTGTCGCCAAGCTGCATGACCTGCGTGGTCACGGTCACGTCGTCGCGACCAATGCGCCTGTAGGCAGCCTTGACCGACTCCACGTCGGCATCGAGCGTCGCCTGCGAGAACGTTCCGCGTGGCTTCAGCTGCACCGCCGCCGCGAGCGCATTGTCCTTGAGTTTCTTGTTGTTCTGGAACAGCACCTGGTTGACAACCTGATACTCGGCAACCTTGACCACCAGCGTCGAGCCGACCTGGTTGATCTGCACATCCGAAAACAGGCCGGTGCCAAACAGTGCCTTGACCGCACCGTCGATATCGGAACTGGAGAAAGCCTTGCCCGGCTTGATGGTGATGTAATTGCGGATGGTCTCAGCGTCGATACGCTGGTTGCCGCTTACTTCGACTCTGCTGACGACAGCGGCTTCAGCCGCCGATGTGGCAACGAACTGCACTGCGAGCGCGCCTGGCACGACCATGGCCGCGGACAGGGTCACCGCGGACGCGGCGCTTAGAAACTTGGATGCTGCCTTCATCGGGCTTAATAACCTTTTCTCGTAGTCCCCACGGCGAGAAAACCGGACGTGCGGTAATTTCCCCTACCGTATTAACCGGATTTTCCCTACACGCAAGGCTTCTGGTTAATTTGTATTTACTTAACCCTGCGGCGTGGCTTTCGCGTCACTCATATCCCCTTGCATGGTAAACGGCGTCTCAACATCGTCCATGCAGAAGCCAAATTTCTTCATGATTTCAGCACCCAAACAGATCGTTCCAAAAAACGAACCCCATGAAGCACAGCACCAGAAGCAACCCGGCCCGATAGGCCATTTCCATCATCCGTTCCGACACCGGACGGCGAATGACAGCCTCCACCCCGTAGAACAAGAGGTGACCGCCGTCGAGAGGGGGAATCGGCAAAAGGTTCAGAATTCCGATGCCAACGGATAGCAGTGCAACCAGTTGCACGAGCCATTCGAATCCCAGTTTCGCAGCCC
>NZ_RZPF01000959.1:0-1930 GCF_004022735.1 Mesorhizobium sp. M7A.F.Ca.AU.001.01.1.1 | reverse complement strand
GTCTGTACCAGGGCCGCGATCGCCGCGATCAGGCCGGCGAGCGTGTGCGCAAGGATCACCGTGCGCTGGACCGGCACGCCGGAAAAATGCGCGGCTTCGGCATTCTCCCCGACCGAGGCGACGTAGCGGCCAAAGACGGTCCGCGACAGCAGCAGCCACACCAAAGCGGTCAGCAGGACCCAGAACAGCACCGGCGTCGGAACCGACAGGAATTTCGTGTTGTAGAGGTCGTTGAACAGCTTCGGCACATCGCCGGGCGGATTGCCGCTCGACAGGAACTGCACCAGCCCGACCAGGATGATGCTGACCGCCAGCGTGACGATGACCGCCGACACCCGCCGGCTCCCTATCATGAAGCCGTTGAACAGGCCGATGACGAGGCCGGTACCGAGCGCCAGCACGACGAAGAAAGGCATCGACGCGCCGGGGAAAGTGCCCGACGAAATGAAATAGTTGATGAGCAGGATGATGCCGCCGCCGGAAAGGTCGATCGACTTCACCCGCATGACGACGAGCTGCCCCAGAACCAGGATGCCGAGCGGGACGATCTGCCTGACGAAGATACCCATGATGTTGAGGTTGAGCATGTTCGGCCGTGCGATCCACAGCGTGGCCAGCAGCACGAGGAAGACAAAATAGGACGGCGGTATGCGCAGCAGGCGCCGGGCGATCGGATTTGCGAGAACGGCAGCCATCTTTCAGAGCCCCATCTTCTTGCGGGATTGCAGCCCGACCACCGCCAGCAGGATGCCGCCCTTGATCGCGGTCTGGACGAACGGCGAGACGTTGGCGAGGTTCATGCCATTGGCCAGCAGCGCCATGACCAGCGCGCCGATCACGGTGCCGTGCAGGCTGCCTATGCCACCGGAAAGCTGGGTGCCTCCAAGCGCCACGGCGGTGACGGTATCGAGTTCGAAAAGCAGCCCGACATTCGGATCGCCCGACACGATGCGCCCGGCGAGGAAGACACCGGCAACGGCTGCGAAACAGGAACAGATCACATAGGCGAGGATGATGTTGCGGCGGTCGGAGACGCCGAAATTGCGGGCAGCACTCTCGGCGCCGGACGCGATGCCGCCGCCAATCGCAAACAGATGCAGCCCGTACCGGGATCCGTAGAGCAGTTTCCACGCTGCCAGGATCACGACGATGCCCCAGAAAACCGGATAGGGAATGCCGAGGAAACTGCCCGAGACGGCATCGATGACGATCTCCGGCACCGTGCCGCCGGAGACGGGCCGCAGGATGCGCGTGATGCCGAGCACGATGTACTGCGTCGACAGCGTCGCGATGATCGGATGGACGTTGAAACGGGTGATCGCCAGACCGTTGATCAGCCCGATGACTGCCGCCAGCACGAAGACCGCCGGGATCAACACAATCGCTGGCTGGTCGAGCGCCAGCACCGCGGTGGTGAAGCTGATGACCGAGCCGACCGACAGGTCGAGCCCGCCGATGAGCACGACGACGAGCTGTCCGATCGCCGCGATGATCAGCGGCATCGCCTGGGCAACCAGGTTGAAGAGGTTTTCGGCCGTGGCGAACTGCGTCGTCTCGACGGTCAGCCACAGCGAAATGAGCAAGGCGACCAGCAGCGGCAGGCCCCACAGGCCCTGCCGCGTGTTCCGGCCATTCAGGATGTTGAAAACCGAACGAACCATGGCAGGCCCCTAATGCTGGCGCGTGGAGCCGCCCATGAGGGCCGCGTCGAGAATCTTGTGTTCGCTCGCCTGCGCTGCCGGCATTTCGGCCACGATCGTGTCGTGATGGACGACGTAGATGCGGTCGCAGAGCCCGATCAGCTCGATCGTCTCGCGCGACAGCACCAGCACCGCGCCGCCCTTCGCGGTGAAGTCCCGCAGAAGATGGTAGATCTCGGACTTGGCGCCGATGTCGACGCCGCGCGTCGGCTCTTCGACCAGCAGAAGAT
>NZ_RZPF01000958.1:0-1930 GCF_004022735.1 Mesorhizobium sp. M7A.F.Ca.AU.001.01.1.1 | reverse complement strand
GTAATAGCTGATGAGATTGGTATCCTTGACACCATACGGGATGAGCGTGTCCTGGATGACATTGCCGGCATAACCGATGAACTGGTCGTATACCGTTTCATCCTTACCGACGCGCAGGCCACCGAGCTGGATCCAGGCGAAATTGAGGGTGGTGGTCTTGTTGCCGGCCTGCCAGCCGTTGTTGGCCGGGGTCTGGTCGGTATAGTCGCCGGAGGAGTTGCCGAACTGGAAGCGAGTTTCGGTGAAGGTTTTCAGCGTGCCGAGCTCGGTTTCCTGGCCGGTATAAGTCCTCAGCGTGAAACGCATGTTCTTATACCAGGTGTCGTTCGTTCCGCCGTCCATGTGATCGGGAACGTTGTTGGCGCCATCGAGCGAGCCGGAATCGCCGACGCCCATGTCGTAGCGGAGGTAGCCGCCGATGCGCAGGCAGGTCTCGGTGCCCGGAATATAGAAGTAGCCGGCGCCGTAGACGTCGCAAATCTTGACGTATTCGGCCGGTTCCGGTTCGGCGACGACGACAGCGTCGGCGGCGCGTGCGCCGCTGACCGCGATCAGGGCCGCGGCTGAGCCGAGAAGGAGGCTCTTGATGTTCATTTTCTGACCTCTCCAGTCATAGTTTTAAATGGCTTCGGATTTGTGGCTGGCGGCAATGTTTTCCCGCCTCACCCCCACAACGAAAAAGGCTCACACCGCTCGCCCTTTTCAGCGGCGAACATACCCATCGATCATCTGCCTTCAATGACGATTTCCGAAATAATGCCAATTCCGCGAACAGATTAATGCTGTGTTGCACAAATAACACTTGCCGCGATGGCGAATGGCACAAGTGGCACAACGTCACACATTGAATATATATACGGATACTTTCGCGACTAAATATAACTACGACGTTTTATATTTCTAAAAGACCGCACAATGTGGAATATCTACCTGGTTTTCGCCGACATCGACCTGAATCTTGCCGACCCCTCTATCGCCAGGTGACGCCCATTCGCCAATCCCACTCTGATGCCGAGGCGAAAAGCGGGATGACGCTTCCAAGCCTGTCTGCTTCTTCCAAGACGATCGAAACCCTGGAGCGCTGTGGTGTCCCCGATTGTGACAGCAGCCAAACGTTCAAAACGATTCCTCCGTGACGCCTCTCAGTCGACCTTGGCGACACGGGCGACGTGGTCGTCCGCCTCGATCAGGCGGATCGGCACTCCCGGGAAGCATGGCGTCGGTCGGAATGTCCCTGGTCGCGCCATGCGACGGCGGATGTTTGGCGACGGGACTGGGTTTTGGTTGGCTAGAGTGGCTTATCGTTCGGCGCTTCACGCTCGCGCGCGCGGTCGGCAAGGACTTCATCGATTACGTGACAGGATTTCTCAACCTCAACAGGGTTGGCGTCGATCTGTCCAGCGACCGTGATCAGCGCCTTCCAAAGCGTCCAGCCACGACCGCGCGCCCACATCGCCTCGTCGGCCGGAAGCCCGGCACGAAACGCCTCCCGGTTTTTGCCTTCAAACAGCGTCCACGCAATCGCCAGATCGCAGGCGGGATCGCCGACGCCGGAGGTTCCGAAGTCGATCACCGCGCTCAATCGGCCTTGCCTGACCAACAGGTTTCCCCAGCTGACGTCACCGTGGAACCAGACCGGCGCACCGTGCCATTGTGCGGCAAGTGCTGCCTCCCACACCGCACTGGCTGCGGCCGTGTCGATCTTGCCGTCGAGGGCGGCAATCGCTTGCCGGGCCTCGCCATCGTAGACGCTGAGTGCTCCGCCGCGAAAGAAATTGTGCTGTCCCGGCGCCGGTCCACCGGTGGCATCGATACGCTGAAGGGCGACCAGGAACGCGGCCAGGTCGGTCGCAAATTGCGGCAGGGTGGCAATCCGCTCGCGCTCTGCCGTCTCGCCTTCGATCCAGCGGTAGACGGACCAGTGCCAGGG
>NZ_RZPF01000957.1:0-1931 GCF_004022735.1 Mesorhizobium sp. M7A.F.Ca.AU.001.01.1.1 | reverse complement strand
AGTAGAGCCTGTTGCTCCGGTATCACCGGTCGAGCCAGTCGCTCCTGTATCGCCCGTCGCACCTGTGGCTCCGGTATCGCCTGTGGCACCCGTTGAGCCCGTGGCACCGGTATCGCCCGTAGCACCCGTTGCTCCGGTATCGCCTGTTGGTCCGGTATCCCCGGTCGAACCTGTTGCACCAGTATCGCCAGTCGCGCCTGTGGCGCCGGTCGCACCAGTAGCCCCGGTTGCGCCCGTAGCGCCGGTCGCACCAGCGGCCCCTGTCGCACCCGCGGTGCCAGTGCTCGCGAGGGTTAATAGGCCACCATTAAAGTGGTCGCCATCGTTGCCCGCGGCGCCTGGGTTGTTGATTGGCGTGGTAGCGAAAAGATAACCCGGTTGGTTGCCCGCCGTGACGGGGTCAGCGTCGGCGACAAAAGTAAGTGTGCCGTATAGGCGGAAGCCAGAGTCATAGATGAGATAAGTATGGCCAATATCTGGAACTGTTACTGTTATCGAGAATTTTGGAGCCACGGCATTGGCTGCGGATGGCAACTGAAAGCTACCTACAACCGTATCATCGGTTGTAGCTGGCGTATTAATTGTATCAATCAAGTAGTACGTGTTGATATTGTTACTTGATCCAGTATCTATAGTGCCGGTAAGTGTCAGATCGCCCGCAGCCAGAACCCCCACGTAATCCGCCGCGCCTTCAGAGGTTAGTGGCGGCAGGGGCGAGGACGCGTTCCTGCGTGCGCACAGCTCCCAGGCGCCGCCCAGGTCGGCTGCGCCGACTAGCGTTCTCGATGCGCAGACGTCCGCGCCAACTGCCTCTTCCAGAGCCGCCACGAAGGTCTCGCCCGCCTCCCCCGACGCCGTCTCGCAGCTCCACAGCCGCAGCTCGCCGTCTGTGGCAAGCGCCCGGCCGATTGCGGCAAGATCCTCGGCCTCTTCCTGCAATGTAGCAGATGACCACTCCCCTGCTGTGAAGCCGACACGCCCAGACCCACCATGTGCAATGACGTGCACCGCTTCGAGCCCTGCGTGCCCCGCGAGCGCGGCAGCGATCTGCCGCGCCGCCGGTCGGCGGCCGTTGAGCACAATCGCTTGAACCTCGGGTCGCACGCTGCCGAGAATTGCCTGGAGGTCGGAAACTGAAGGATCGACAAAAAGAACTTCAGAGGCACGGGCCATGACTGGCTCCTGTTGGCTTCGAACTCAATTCACCGGCAGCCACTCACTGGCCTAGCCGGCAAGTACTGCGACTAGAGAGATTTACCTCCCGGACGGCCCGACGGCGCCGTGGGGACGTTCCACCACTGGCGTCTCGACGCGGAGGAAGTTGGCGACCTGGAAGTTCCCGCCTTCATCAAACGTCCCAATGGCAAGCGAGCCGGCGGTGCTTGGGACTTTGACGGTGAGGGCGACAGCGAGGCTTCGCTTGACGGCTCTGGGAAGAACGACCTGACCGACAATAGCGCTCTTGGCCGTGTCCAGAATGAAATAATTTATATTTTCAATCGTGTCGCCGATCGGCAAAATGCCTCGAACGGTGACTTCCATAGCCGCAAATCCTGCCGTGAAGCTCATCATCTTCTCCTTGGTCGCCGGCGGCCGGGCCGCAGCTTCTCTTGGTCGTACCTTAGATTTCAATCGCTGGTTCAATGGCTGCAGAGCGCGGGCGCCCGGTGAGGCCGGTCGCGCGCATTGCCGCATTGCGGGCAGGTCTAAGAGACGGGTGCGCAAGGCTTGGCAGCCTCTTCGTGCCGCTCGATCGGATGGCGCCCCAGTTGTCTTCGCCCAGGTGAGTGAGGCGTCCAAAGGACACCGAGGAATACCCATCAATCGCTGGGTAATCCGTGCTGTTGGCCGACTGCGGGTAATTCAGGCGTTGTTCTACGCCTAAGCCTGCGTCATGGCCCCATCGCCTCGTACACGGTATCACCCCAACC
>NZ_RZPF01000956.1:0-1932 GCF_004022735.1 Mesorhizobium sp. M7A.F.Ca.AU.001.01.1.1 | reverse complement strand
CACCTACAATGTCGATGCTTATGACCGGCTGCAGACCTACTATGTCAAGGCGATCTCCTATCTCTCCAGCAAGCTGTCCTTCGCCTATGACGGCGAGGACATCACCGACTTCGTGCAGCGGCCGGAATTCAAGAAATGCGCGGGGATGTCCGACAGCTACGATCTGTGGGAATGCCGCGAACAGGTGTGGAACCGTTCGTTTCGCGGCAAGTCGGTCGGCGGGACCAGCTTTCCCGACGACCGCTTCGGCGCCACCTTCTTCCAGCCTTATTATGCCGGCCAGACCTTCGGCCTCGGCCAGCTCAATCCGCTGACCGCCCTGCAGATGAGCGATCTGGTGCACAAGGTTTCGGGCCTGCCCAAGCTCGACGTCGGCGATCCCAATTCGGTCTACAAGACCATCATGGATCCCGACCTGACGCTGCCCTACGTCGCCGCGACGATCAGGAAATCGATCGATGCCTATAAAAGCATTGCCGGCTTCGACATTTCGGGCAATCCCGGGCTGACCGCCACGCTCTACAATGTCGGCAATCCGGAGCAGCGCGCTTATGCGTTGAAGGCGGAGAACGACAGGCGCCGCGCCGCCGGTGAGCCCGAAAAGCTGCCGGAAGAGAATTATTATGGTTGGCTGGTGAACGACAAACTGCCGGAGCTGAAGGCGCTGTTTTAGGGCTGGGGTTCAGAGCCTTTACCTGCCCCTTGTAGGGCAGGTCGGACCGAAGGTCAGGGGCGGTGCCGCACTCCCATCCCGCAGCTGCGCAGCGGCCCCCAAAAAGGGGGAGCGTAGGCTCAGGCGGCCAACAACGACTTCAGCTTCACATCCGGTGATCCCAGCGCTTCCGGCGCCGGCTTGGCCCGCTTGGCGATCAGCATTTCGGCCAGCCTGATGTCGCGGGCGACCGCGTTGCCGGGGCCGATGCCGCTGGCCGCGACCAGCCTGCCGTCTTCAGCCAGATGGAAGAGGATGAAGGCGCCGTCGCCGAGATCGCGGCGCACGGTGTTTTTGCCCTCGTCGGAGAGCCCGGCGATCTGCAGCGACAGACCATATTGATCCGACCAGAACCACGGCACCGCCGCATGCGCCTCGCCGGCGCCGAGCATGTTCCTGGCCGCCAGCGCGCCCTGTTCCTGGGCGTTGCGCCAGGCTTCCAGCCGCACCCGGCGGCCGCCATAGACGGCGAGCGGAAACGAGCAGCAATCGCCGGCGGCAAAGATGTCGGGATCGCAGCTGCGCAGCTCGGCATCGACTGCAATTCCATTGTCGATCGTCAGCCCCGCTTCGGCCGCAAGCCCGGCCACCGGCACGGCGCCGATGCCGATGATCGCGAGGTCGGCGACGATTTCCCGGCCGCCGGCAAGTGTGGTGCGCACCTCGTTGCCATCGTCGGCGATGGACGCGATGCCGTCGCCGCACAGGATGTCGACGCCCTCGGCGACATGCGCCTCATGGATGATTTCCGCGATCTCCGCCGGCACGCCGCGAATCAGGATGCGAGGCTGCGCCTCGATGACGGTGACCGCGGCACCGAGCTTGCGGGCCGCGGCGGCGAGTTCGAGGCCGATAAAGCCGCCGCCGATGATGGCGATACGGTTGCCGAGGGTGAGATGCGCGCGAATGGCGAGCGCATCAGCGAAGGTTCTGAGATAGACGCAGCGCGGACCCAGGCCCGGCATCGGCAGCTTGCGCGGCGTCGAACCGGTTGCCAGCAGGAGCTTGTCGTAAGGCAGGACCGATCCGTCCGACAGGCGCACAGTATGCGCCGCGCGGTCGATCGCGACGGCCTGGACGGAATGGATATGCCGGATCGACTTCTCGGCCAGAATTGCGTCGCTGGCGATCGCCTTGATCCCGGGCGCATCGCTGGCCATCGCCTCCTTGGACAGAGGCGGGCGCTCATAGGGCAGATGCGGCTCGTCGCCGACCACCGT
>NZ_RZPF01000955.1:0-1941 GCF_004022735.1 Mesorhizobium sp. M7A.F.Ca.AU.001.01.1.1 | reverse complement strand
GAGATCGTTGACATTCGTACCGGGCGGGCCGGGTACGAAGAGATCGTCAACCGCGGTGAAGGCCGTCCAGGCATTGTTGCCGGCAAGCATAGCCTTGGCGTCCACCCCGGCAGCGCGCATGCGCGACACGGTCGAAGCATCGGCAAAGGCACCGGCATTGTTTTCCGAACCGTCGATGCCGTCAGTGTCGGCGGCCAGCGCATTGATACCGTCGACGCCATTGATGCCGATGGCGAAGGCGAGCAGGAATTCCGAATTGCGGCCGCCCTTGCCTTTTGCGCGCAGCGTCACGGTTGTCTCGCCGCCCGACAGGATCAGCACCGGCTTCGAGAAAGGCCTGTTGCGCGTCGCCACTTCACGCGCGATCGCGGCGTGGACACCGCCAACCTCGCGCGCTTCGCCTTCGATGGCATCGGAGAGGATAACCGCCTCGACGCCTTGCCGTTTCGCTTCCGTAGCGGCGGCTTCCAGCGATACCCCGGCCGAAGCGATCAGATGCACCTCGTTGCGCAAAAAGCGCTCGTCATCCGGGCTTGGCGCATCGGCGGCCGGCGAATTGATATGCGCCATCACCGAGGCCGGCAGTTTCATGCCATAGGCCGATATCGAGGCCAGCGCGTCGGCGCGGCTGCCTGTATCCGGTACGGTTGGGCCGGAGGCGACCATTGCCGGATTATCGCCGGGAATATCGGAGACGATCAGCGACACCACCCTGGCCGGCCATGCGGCCGCCGCCAGCCTGCCGCCCTTGATGGTGGAAAGGTGCTTGCGGATAGTGTTCATCGCCGCGATCGGCGCACCCGAGGCGAGCAGCGCCTCATTGACGGCGATCTCGTCGGCCAGCGTCAAGCTGCCGGCCGGCGACGGCAACAGCGCCGAGCCGCCGCCGGAAATCAGCGCCACCACCAGATCGTCCGCCGTCAGCCCTTGCACCTTCGCCAGCAGCCGGCGCGAGGCTTCAAGGCCGGCATCGTCCGGCACCGGGTGCGCCGCCTCGATGATCTCGATGCGCTCGCAGGTCGCGCCATAGCCATAGCGGGTGACGACCAGCCCTTCGATGGGGGCGTCCCACACTTTCTCGAAGGCTGCCGCCATTTGCGCCGAGCCTTTGCCCGCGCCGATGACGATGGTACGGCCCTTGGGCTTGGCCGGCAGATGATCCCTGATGGTTCGTTCCGGATCGGCGGCGGCGACGGCGGCGTTGAAGATAGAGACGAGGAACGATTTGGGGTCGAGCACGGTCATTCGGCTTCCCGAGGCAATGCCAAGCCGCGCTTGTCGACGCCCAAATGATCGCACAGCGCATCGACGACGACGCCGTGATCCTCGCGCTCCGGCAGTCCGGAAACGGCGATGACGCCAATGACGCCGGTGCCCTTGGCGTTCACCGGAAAGCCACCGCCGGCCAGCACGTAGTCGGCAATATCCAGCCCTTCACCAATCTTGAAGGTGCGGTCGGGGCGCTGCTGTTCCAACACCATGCGATAGGTGCTTCTCAGGAACCGTTTGACCACATTGATCTTGCGCCGCGCCCAGTCGGGATTGGAAGCGTTCGAGCCCGGCAGCGCGGCGTAGAACAGCGGCCGGTCCCACAGCCTGATGTCGACTATGATGGGTAGATCTTCGGCGATTGCACGATCGCGAATGGCGGAGCCGATTTTGAAAGCGACGGCCTCGTCAAAGGTCGCGAAGACAAGGGTCTCTTCCTGTCTCTTGATCAGAGCGATGTCGTCAGCAACGGCCATTTTCTTTCTCCGAAATCGTCACACGTCGTGTGTACGACAAGCTCCGCTCGGTCAAGCTTCCGTGGCGTGGCCACCTTCTCCCGAGGGGAGAAGAGACGAGCACGGGCCTCGGCTTCCTCCTCTCCCCTCGGGGAGAGGCCGGATTGCCCCGAATTGCCTTCGCAATTCGGTTGGCAATCCGGGTGAGGGGGCCTTA
>NZ_RZPF01000954.1:0-1965 GCF_004022735.1 Mesorhizobium sp. M7A.F.Ca.AU.001.01.1.1 | reverse complement strand
CTCAACGAAGAGACCGCGGGTGTGCTGCACAAATCCGAACCCGCCGATTGAGCAAGGAATCAGGTATGGAATTGGACAGCAGAGCCCTGTCGGTCACCAAATTCTGGCGCGATGCCGGCGAGGATGCCTGGTTCGAGAAGAACGAAGCATTCGATGCCGAGTTCCGCGACCGCTTTCTCGACCTGCACTACGCCGCCGCGCGGCGTGAATGCGACGACTGGCTGGAACATACCGAAGGCGCGCTGGCGCTGATGATCCTGCTCGACCAGTTTCCGCGGAACTGCTTTCGCGGCACCGGCCATATGTACGCGACCGATCCGCTCGCCAGATATTTCGCAGAGAAGGCGATCGCGGCTGGTCATGACCTGGCACTCGAGGAAGAACTCCGCGTTTTCCTCTACCTGCCCTATGAGCATTCGGAGCTACTGGCCGACCAGGATATTTCGGTCGAGCTGACGCAGGCCAGGGCCGAGCCCTATCTGAAGTATGCTGTCGAACATCGTGATATCATTGAGCAATTCGGCCGTTTTCCGCATCGAAACAGGATGCTTGGGCGCGAAACCACCTCGCAGGAGCAGACGTTCCTGGATGGTGGCGGCTTCTCGGGCTAAAGTTCGGCCGTCGCTTTGCCCAGAAATCAGGCCAGCCACCAATCCCGGCCGGACGACAATCGCTCGATGCCTGAGGTATCGACGGCGACCAGGCGGTCGGTGATGCTGCGACCGCTGACAACCAGGCCGGGCGCGATCTCGGCCAGCGGCGCCAGCACGAAGGCGCGCTCCAGCATGCGCGGATGCGGCACCTCCAGCCCGGTCTCGTGGATGACGCGGTCGCCGAACACCAGAATGTCGATGTCGATCAGCCGCGGCCCCCACCGCTCCTCGCGCACCCGCTTCAGCTTGCGCTCCGCATCGAGGCAGAGGTCGAGCAAGGCACGCGGTGCAAGCACGGTGGAAATTTCGGCGGCCGCATTGAGAAAATCCGGCTGATCGAGCTTGCCCCAGGGCGGTGTGCGATAAAGCGAGGAGACGCCGGTGACACGCGTATCCGCGTCGGCATCCAGCATGCGCAGCGCCGCGCTCATGGATTTCGCCGGATCGCCAAGAT
Source organism: Mesorhizobium sp. M7A.F.Ca.AU.001.01.1.1 (assembly GCF_004022735.1). NCBI lineage: Bacteria > Pseudomonadati > Pseudomonadota > Alphaproteobacteria > Hyphomicrobiales > Phyllobacteriaceae > Mesorhizobium > Mesorhizobium sp. M7A.F.Ca.AU.001.01.1.1. Next base: position 858 of record NZ_RZPF01000954.1, on the reverse strand, counting down.
TGCCGCCAAGGCTGAGATAAACGGTACTATTCGGGCCAGACAACGGTCACCTCGACATAATCGAGCACGCCGGGCACTGGTGCGTTCGGCTTGCGCACCGTGATCTCGGCTTTCTTTATCTGCGGAAAACGCGCCGTCAGCGCACGGGCCACTTCGAGCGCCAGCGACTCGATCAGAAAACGGCGCTGCCCGGTGATGATCTTTTCAATGACGCTGAATGCAACGCCGTAGTGGACTGTATCCTCGATCGAATCTTCGGCAAGCGCCCGGCCTGGATCAACGGTCAGAACGGCATCGACATAGAAGCGCTGGCCGAGCCGTTCCTCCTCGTCCAGCACGCCGTGCCGGGCAAAGAAAGCGCAGTTCTTCATGCGGATGACATACATCGATCAGTTTCTCGCCCGGTCGGTTTGACGCGCCAGCATAGCATCGGCGAGCGCCAATGCGTCCACGTTGAATGCGACATCGTGGACGCGAAACAGATCGGCGCCCTGGAGCCTCAAAATGACGCTGGTCGCCGCTGTTCCGACCCCTCTGTCGGCGGCATCACGGCCGGTGACCGTGCCGATGAAGCGTTTTCGCGACGTGCCGGCCATCAGCGGCAGGCCGAGTGCATGCAATTCCGAAAAGCGTGCCATCAGGTCGAGATTTTCCTCCGCCGTCTCCTTGGCGAATCCGAAACCGGGATCGAGCACGATGTGATCATCGGCGATGCCGTTCTGGCGGGCGATTTCCAGCGACCTTCGCAGGAATGCCAACTGATCGGCAATCGCGTCCGGCAGCTTCTGGCGATCCCGCCCGGTATGCATGATGACAAGCCCGGCGCCGGTATCGGCGGCGACACGAGCAATATCGGGC
>NZ_RZPF01000953.1:0-1966 GCF_004022735.1 Mesorhizobium sp. M7A.F.Ca.AU.001.01.1.1 | reverse complement strand
GCAAAATGCTCATCGCGGACCAGTCGGGCTTTGCTTACTTGAAACGATAGGTGATGCGGCCCTTGGTCAGGTCGTATGGCGTCATCTCGACCAGAACCTTGTCGCCGGTCAGCACGCGGATGCGGTTCTTGCGCATGCGGCCGGCCGTATGGGCGATGATTTCGTGTTCGTTTTCGAGCTTTACCCGGAACATCGCGTTCGGCAACAATTCCGTCACGACACCCGGAAACTCGAGGACTTCTTCCTTCGGCATTCGATACCTTTGCTTGGATGGTAGTTCCAGCACCCTGGCCGGAATTTCGGCGGAACCTATATGATAATCGTCCGCTTGTGAACACGCTTAATCCGTCGCGTTTTTTGCCTCTGGAAGCAAGAAACGTCGGCCTATGCGCACCTTCAGCCGCTCGCGGACGTCCCGGTACGCTGCCATGATCTGTTCGCGCGTGCCACCGGCGTCGGTCGGGTCCGGCGTCGGCCAATATTCGACCTCGACGGCGAGCGAGCGGGTGAGTTCGAGTGCGGCGTGGTGCGCTTCGGGTGCCAGCGTGACGATGAGGTCGAAATAGTCGTCCTCGAGATCGTCCATCGTCCTTGGGTGGCGCTCGCCCAGCGTGAGATCTTCTTCGGCCAGCACCGCATCGACGAACGGATCGCGCTCGCCGGCGCGAACGCCGGCCGAAGCGACAAAGACGGTGGCGGGCAGCATCCGGCGCGCCAGCTGCTCCGCCATTGGCGAGCGCACGGCATTCATGCCGCACAGGAACAGGATCGAACGGGGCAGGGCGCCGGGCGACAGGGCTAGCCCCGCCAGTGCAGCACGCAGACCAGCGTGAACAGCCGGCGCGCCGTATCGAAGTCGATGTCGATCTTGCCGGACAGCCGGTCCATCAGCGTCTGCGAACCTTCATTGTGCAGGCCGCGGCGGCCCATGTCGATCGCCTCGATATGGCTCGGCGTCGAGGAGCGGATGGCGTCGTAGTAGCTTTCGCAGATCATGTAGTAATCCTTGACGATGCGCCGGAGCGGCGTCAGCGACAGGATATGGGTGACGACGGCGGTGCCATCCTCGCGCGCCACGGCAAACACCAGCCGCTGCTCGGCCAGCGACAGTTTCAGCCGGTAAGGGCCGTCGCCGCTGTCATTGACGGGCTGGAAACTGTTCTCCTCGATCAGGTCGAAGATCGCCACTGCACGTTCATGCTCGACATCCGGCGTTGACCGGCCGATCGATTCATCGAGTTCGACATCGATCAGCCTGGCGCGGGTTTGATCGGGGCCAGACATCGCCGCCTACATGTTCAACCGTATGGCGACGGAGCGTCCATGCGCGTCAAGACCCTCCGCCTTGGCCAGCGCAATCGCCGCCGGCGCCAAGATACGCAACTGCTCCGGTCCAAGCTTGAGGATCGACGTGCGCTTGACGAAATCGAGCACGGACAGGCCGGACGAGAAACGCGCCGAGCGCGCCGTCGGCAGCACATGGTTAGAGCCGCCGACATAGTCGCCGATGGCTTCCGGCGTGTGGCGGCCGAGAAAGACCGCACCGGCATTGCGCATCCGCGACAGGAAGCCCTCGGCGTCGTCGATGGCCAGTTCGACATGTTCGGCGGCGATGCGATCGACCAGCGGCAGCGCGGCGTCGATGGTCGACACCTGGATCACGGCACCAAAATCGCGCCAGCTCGCCGCTGCCGTTTCAGCGCGTGGCAGGCTCTGCAACTGGCGCTCGACCGCCTGTTCGACCGCGATGCCGAAAGCCGGATCGTCGGTGACCAGGATCGACTGCGCCGAAGCGTCGTGTTCTGCCTGGGCCAGCAGGTCGGCAGCGATCCAGTTCGGATCGGTGCTGCCGTCGGCCACGACAAGCACTTCCGATGGCCCGGCGATCATGTCGATGCCGACGGTGCCGAAAACCTGGCGCTTGGCTGCCGCGACATAGGCATTGCCCGGGCCGACGATCTTGGCG
>NZ_RZPF01000952.1:0-1972 GCF_004022735.1 Mesorhizobium sp. M7A.F.Ca.AU.001.01.1.1 | reverse complement strand
GATATGTAACGTTTGAGAAAATATGCGTAACGCTTCGGATCATCGCATATGCACTAACGCAGACTTTCCATCTCGCGAATGCGTTTGGCGCCTTCTGCTTCCAGTTGCCTGGTGACGGCGCCGATCAGCGTTTCGGCGACGACGAAAAGGGCCGCCGATGAATCCCATGCCGACGGCACTGCGGTTCGTCCGGCGATGACATGGCGAGCAAGGCGGGCGATCGGCGACAGCCACTGGTCGGTGAACAGTACGATCTGCACGCCACGCTGATGCGCCTTCTCGGCGAAGCGGAGGAGGCTGTCCTGGTAGCGCCTGATGTCGAAGATGACCAGCACGTCGCGCTTGCCCATGTCGATCAGCCGGTCACGCCACATGCTTTCCTGCCCGGCGAGGTGAAAGACATCCGGCTGGATGATGGCGAGGTGGGCGGCCATGTAGCGCGCCAGCGGATCGGTGAAGCGGCCGCCGATCAGGAAGGTCTTGCCGCGCCGGTCCGCCAGCCGGGCGGCGATGTCGGCAAGCTGCTTGTCGGACAGGTGCCTGAATGTCTCGCGCATATTGTCGAGCGTCGCTTCCAGCATCGGCGACACGGTCCCGCCGCCGGGCGAGGGCGGATTGAGCGTCCTTGTCGCCGGCGATTGCAGTTGCGCCGCCAGTTCGTCCTGCAGGCTCGACTGGAACTCCGGATAGTTCTGAAAGCCCAACCGGGCGACGAAACGCAGGATTGTCGGCGAGGAAACGCCGGCTGCGGCCGAGAATTCAGCGACCGTTTTCAAGCCGATCATCGGGTAGAAGGCAATCAGTGTCTGGGCCGCGCGCCGTTCGCTGGCCGGCATCGTGCCGACGCGGTCGGCGATCAGTTCGGCAATGTTGGAAATCATCTTTTCCCCACCCTTGGCTCGGTCGATGGTCTTTTCCGAAATCGCATTTGACAAAGCCGGACAAACTGTATGAAATCATCCACAGGGACGCAATGAGGCAAAATACGTAACATACGATACAGCGCTCCCCGGGGACGGCAGAGTATGGAGAAAGCACGGCCCGCCAGCCTTGCATCGTCTGATACCGTAAGGGTGACGAACCCCGGCGGATCAAGCCCTTTCGTGCTGACCTGCGATCACGCCTCGAACTTCCTGCCCGCCGAATTCGGCACGCTCGGCCTTGCTGTCGAGGACCTGTCGCGCCACATCGCCTGGGATCCCGGCGCGCTGCCGGTTGCCCGCCGCATGGCGCAGGCGCTCGACGCGACGCTCGTCGAAACCCGCATTTCGCGCCTTGTCATCGACTGCAACCGGCCGCTTGACGCGCCCGACCTGGTGCCGCCGGTCAGTGAGACAACGGCCATACCGGGCAATGCCGGCCTGTCGGAAAGTGAGCGTGCCGCGCGTGTCGCGCTTTCGTGGCGCCCTTTCCACGATACGATTGCGGATATCATCAGCCACAGGCTGTCACACGGTCAGGAAACGCGGCTGGTTTCGGTCCATTCCTTCACGCCGGTATACAAGGGCCGCAACCGGCCCTGGCATATCGGCATCATCCATGACGAGGATCGCCGGCTGGCGGCGCCGCTGATATCGGCGCTGAAGCGGCTTTCCGGTGTCACCGTCGGGGTCAACGAGCCGTATTCACCTGATGACCGCGTCTATTTCACGCTGGAACGGCATGCGCGCTCGCGCGGACTGCCCTGCGCGATGATCGAAATCCGCAATGACGAAATCGCCGGCGAGACCGGGCAGCGGAAATGGGCGGATCTGCTCACGGGCATTTTTTCGGATCTGGAGCCAGAGGAGGCCGGACACACCAGATCGCATTCAGTCGGAAAGTCAGTTCAATCGGCTAGCTAGGGCGGGATCTCATCCCGACCCGAAAACCAACAGGGGACACTAAAATGGCAGCACCGGGTTATACTGAAGTTGACAAGGCGGAGGACGTAAAGCACCTCCACAGCATGGGCTATGCCCAGGAATTGGAG
>NZ_RZPF01000951.1:0-1977 GCF_004022735.1 Mesorhizobium sp. M7A.F.Ca.AU.001.01.1.1 | reverse complement strand
TGCCACCTCCGCCGCCGAGGCGGCTTCATCGGCCGATGTGGTTATCACCATGCTTCCGACCGGAGACAATGTCCGCGACGCCTATCTTGGAGCGTCGGGTGTCATCGCGGCATCCCGCAAGGGTGCGCTCTTGATGGATAGCAGCACGATTTCATCGACCGTCACCGTGGAAATCGCCGCTGCCGCCCGCGCCGCCGGCCGGCGCATGATCGATGCACCGGTTTCAGGCGGGACGCCGCGCGCCCATTCCGGCACTTTGACTTTCATGGTCGGCGGCGAGGCCACGGATGTCGAGCATGCCCGCCCTCTGCTGGAAGCAATGGGACAGCGCATCTATCATGTCGGGGCTTCGGGAGCGGGCCACACGGCGAAGCTCTGCAACAACATTCTGTCCGGAATATGCATGGCGGGAACTGTCGAGGCGCTGGCACTCGGTGTCGCCAATGGTCTCGACCCAGCAATCCTAAGCGATGTGATGCGCAACTCCTCGGGCAACAACTACGCGCTCGAGCGCTATCACCCATTCCCGGGCCTGATGGAGAATGTGCCCTCTGCCAACGGTTTTGCCGGCGGTTTCCGCTCGGATTTCCAGTTGAAGGACATGCGGCTCGCCAAGGAACTGGCGAACAGCTCGAAAGTCCTGGCAGCGATGGGAAATCTGGCAACAGAGCTCTTCGCCATCCATTGCCAGAATGGACATGCCGGCGAGGACTATTCGAGCATCATCAAACTGGCGCTCGATCTCGACAGCTACTTCGAAGGCAGGACGACGGAAGGGGCGACCAAGTGATCCGCAAACTCAAAGAGGGGCGCGATCCGAGCGCCGTGGCAGCCGATCAGGCCACCGTCAGAGCCACTGTAGAGGGCATCATCGCCGATGTCCGTGCGCGTGGCGATGTTGCGGTGCGCGAGCTTTCGATCCGCTTCGACAAATGGGACCGCAAGGATTTTCGCCTGACCGATGCGGAAATACGCGCCTGCCTTGCGGAACTGTCCGAACAGAACCTGAGCGACATCCGCTTCGCGCAGGAACAGGTTCGCAACTTCGCGCAGCATCAGCGCGAAGCGTTGCGCGATATCGAGATCGAAACCCTGCCGGGCGTTGTTCTTGGGCACAAGAACATCCCCGTTCAGTCCGTCGGATGCTATGTGCCAGGCGGAAAATATCCATTGCTGGCTTCGGCCCATATGTCGGTCATTACGGCCAAGGTTGCCGGCGTGCCGCGCATCTTCACGGCTGCGCCGCCCTACGAGGGGCGCCCTGCCGCGGCGATCGTTGCGGCCCAGCACCTGGCAGGCGCGGATGAAATCTACTGCCTCGGCGGTGTTCAGGCGGTAGCCGCCATGGCACTGGGCACACAAAGCATCCAGTCCGTTGCCATGCTGGTCGGTCCAGGCAACGCCTTTGTGGCGGAAGCCAAGCGCCAGCTCTATGGACAAGTCGGCATCGATCTCTTCGCCGGTCCGACGGAAACCCTGGTCATTGCCGATGACAGCGTCGACGCCGAGCTATGCGCGACCGATCTTCTCGGCCAAGCCGAGCATGGTCCCAACTCACCGGCAGTCTTGCTAACCAATTCAGAGGCTCTCGCCAAAGCCACGATCGCAGAGGTCGAAAGGCTGCTGAACATCCTGCCGACTGCCGTCATCGCCCGTCGCGCATGGGAGGATTACGGCCAGGTAATCCTGTGTTCGACAGAGGACGAAATGGTCGGTGAAGCAAACCGCATGGCATCGGAACATGTGCAGGTGATGACTCGCGATCCGGATATCTTCCTCGAGCGGATGACGAACTACGGGGCGCTGTTTCTCGGGCCGCGAACCAACGTCGCCTATGGCGACAAGGTGATTGGAACCAACCACACGCTGCCGACGGCGGGAGCCGCCCGTTACACCGGCGGCCTTTGGGTCGGCAAGTTCCTTAAGACCGTTACCTATCAACGCGTCCTGACCGATGAGGCCTCGGCAATGATCGGA
>NZ_RZPF01000094.1:0-12551 GCF_004022735.1 Mesorhizobium sp. M7A.F.Ca.AU.001.01.1.1 | reverse complement strand
GGTGACGGGCGGGGCCAGGCGGATCGGCAGGGCGATCGTCGAGGATCTCGCCGCGCACGGTTTTGCCGTCGCCATCCATTGCAACCGCTCGCGCAGCGAGGCCGATGCGTTGGCTGCCGAAATCATCGCCGGAGGTGGCCGCGCCGCAGTGGTCGCCGCCGACCTGACCGATATGGACGCCATCGATGACCTTATCGGCGAGGCGCAAGCAGCGCTCGGGCCGCTCTCGCTGCTGGTCAACAACGCGTCGCTGTTCGAGGACGATTCGGTTCTGGATTTCGACTGGCGGGCCTGGGACCGGCACTTTGCCGTCCATGTGAAAGCGCCCGCGCTCCTGGCGCAGAATTTCGCCCGGGCACTACCGGCAGGGCAGGAGGGCCTGATCGTCAACATGATAGACCAGCGCGTCTGGCGGCCGACGCCGCGCTACTTCTCCTATGCACTGTCCAAATCGACGCTGTGGACAGCCACCCAGATGATGGCGCAAGCGCTCGGTCCCCGCGTCCGCGTCAATGCCATCGGCCCGGGGCCGACATTGAAGAACGCGCGTCAGGACGACAGCGATTTTGCAGCCCAAGTCGATGGCTTGATCCTCAAGCGCGGCCCGGAATTGCCGGAATTCGGCGCCACTATCCGCTATCTCTGGGAAGCGCGCTCGGTCACCGGCCAGATGATCGCGCTTGATGGCGGCCAGCATCTTGCGTGGCAGACGCCCGATGTGACAGGCATGACGGAATGAGTCCTGTAGACCACAAAAGCAAGCCGCGCGGCGGCACCGACGATCTGCCCCCCGATATCGACCTCGAGGACGAGGCGGTCGAGGAAATCGTTGAAACCGTCGGTCCCGATGTCGCCTTCACCGCCATCGACTGGACGCCGCATGCCGGCGACGCGGAAGGCATGATCGGCGCCGAGGTGATCCAGACGCTGGTCAAGCGGCTGCCCAACGCGCCCGGCGTCTACCGCATGATGAACGCTGCCGGCGATGTGCTCTATGTCGGCAAGGCACGCAGCCTGAAGAAGCGCGTCACCAACTACGCGCAAGGCCGCTTCCACACCACCCGCATCGGCCGCATGGTGCGCGAAACGTCGACGATGGAGTTCGTCGTCACCCGCACCGAGATCGAAGCGCTGCTGCTCGAAGCCAATCTTATCAAGCGCTTGCGGCCGCGATTCAACGTCCTGATGCGCGACGACAAGTCGTTTCCCTATATCCTCTTGACCGGCGACCATGTCTCGCCGGGCATCTACAAGCATCGCGGCGCGCGCTCGCGCAAAGGCGATTATTTCGGTCCCTTTGCTTCGGCCGGTGCCGTTGGCCGCACCATCAACTCGCTGCAGCGCGCCTTTCTGCTGCGCAGTTGCACCAACTCGTTCTACGAGAACCGCACGCGGCCATGCCTGCTTTATCAGATCAAGCGCTGCGCCGGTCCCTGCACCGGCGAGGTCTCGCACCAGGACTATGCCGAGCTGGTCAATGAGGCGAAGGACTTCTTGTCCGGCCGCAGCCAGAAGGTGAAGACGGAAATCTCGGCCGCCATGCAGCAAGCGTCGGAAGCTCTCGATTTCGAGCGCGCCGCGATCTATCGCGACCGGTTGGCGGCCCTGTCGCATGTGCAGAGCCACCAGGGCATCAATCCGGCGACCGTCGACGAAGCCGATGTCTTCGCCATCCATCAGGAAGGCGGCCAGGTCTGTATCCAGGTGTTCTTTTTCCGCACCGGCCAGAACTGGGGCAACCGCGCCTATTTCCCCAAGGCCGATCCGGCGTTGGAAGCAGCCGAGGTGCTGGGCTCGTTCCTGGCGCAGTTCTATGACGACAAGCCGACGCCGCGGAACATTCTTCTGTCGCATGGCGTCGAGGATCAGGAATTGCTGGCCGAGGCGCTCTCCACCCGCGCCGGCCGCAAGGTCGCAATCTCCGTGCCGCAGCGCGGCGAGAAGAAGGACCTGACCGACAACGCTTTGCAGAATGCCCGCGAAGCGCTCGGACGCCGGCTGGCTGAAACCTCCACCCAGGGACGCCTGCTTGCCGGTTTCGCCGAGACATTCGGCCTGCCGAAGCCGCCAGTGCGCATCGAGGTCTACGACAATTCGCACATCATGGGCACCAATGCCGTCGGCGCCATGGTCGTTGCCGGACCGGAGGGGTTCGTGAAGAACCAGTACCGGAAATTCAACATCCGCTCGACCGAGATCACGCCTGGCGACGATTTCGGCATGATGCGCGAGGTGATGGAACGGCGGTTTTCGCGGTTGCTCAAGGAGCATGGCGATGTCCCGGCTGGGGATGCAGCCGACGGTTCGGCAGACGATATGGAGGACGATATCTCCGGCAGCTTCCCGGCCTGGCCCGATGTCATCCTGATCGACGGTGGCCAGGGCCAGATGACCGCGGTGCGCAAGATCCTCGCCGATCTCGGCATCGAGGACCGCGTGGTTGCCATCGGCATCGCCAAGGGCCAGGACCGCGATGCCGGCCGCGAGCGGTTCTTCGTCAAAGGCAGGGACTCGTTTTCCCTACCGGTCCGCGACCCCGTGCTCTATTTCGTCCAGCGGCTGCGCGATGAGGTTCACCGTTTCGCGATCGGCTCGCATCGGGCTCGCCGCAAGAAGGAAATGGTCAAGAGCCCACTTGATGAGATCAGCGGCATCGGTCCCGGCCGCAAGCGGGCATTGCTGCTGGCATTCGGCACCGCCAAGGCGGTCAGCCGCGCGGCCATCGAGGATCTGCGGAAAGTCGACGGGATTTCCGAGCAGGTGGCGAAACTGGTCTACAATCACTTCCACGAGAGTTGAAAAATCTGGCACTTTCATCTGGCCTGTCGAATCTGGCCTGTTGACCCCCCACATTCGCTTCTGATTTGAGTAGGCAGGCAGAAAGAGTTTCCCGGATATGGCCAAGCGCGCGTTCAACCTGCCCAACATGCTCACCTACGCCCGCATCGTCGCGGTGCCGATGGTGGTGCTGTGCTTTTTTCTCGAAGGACATCTGAAGTCGAGCGACTTTGCCCGGTGGTCGGCGCTGATCATCTTCCTGCTCGCCTCGATCACCGATTATCTGGATGGCTATCTGGCGCGCGCCTGGCAACAGACCTCCAACATCGGCAAGATGCTCGACCCGATCGCTGACAAGCTGCTGGTCGCCACCTGCCTGCTGCTGCTGGCTGCGGACACCGATCGCCATGCGGGCATTGCCGGCTGGTCGTTGTGGGCGGCGATCATCATCCTGTGCCGCGAAATCCTCGTCTCGGGCCTGCGCGAATATCTGGCGGCGCTGAAAGTCTCGGTGCCGGTGACGCAGCTGGCAAAATGGAAGACCGCCATCCAGATGGTCGCCATAGCGTTCCTCTTGGCCGGACCGGCCGGCGACAAGATCTTTCCGCTGACCACCCAGACCGGGCTGGTGCTGCTGTGGATCGCGGCGTTGGTCACACTCTACACCGGCTACGACTATTTCCGCGCCGGCCTCAAGCACATCATGGACGAGTGAGATGACGACCCGGCTCATCTATTTTGCCTGGGTGCGCGAGCGCATCGGCATGCCCGAGGAAGACGTCGACTTGCCGGCTGGCATCGAGACGGTCGCCGATCTCCTGCGCTGGCTGAAATCGCGCGGCGAGGGCTACGAGCACGCGCTGCAATATCCTGACGTCATCCGTGTCGCTATCAACCAGGAGCATGTCGAGCACCGCGAGAAGATCGCGGGCGCCCGCGAAATCGCGCTGTTCCCGCCGATGACCGGGGGCTGAAATGACCGGCGGGATCATACCTGTCGTGCGCATTCAGCGCCAAGATTTTGACGTCGCGGCCGAAATCGCCAGACTGACGCAAGGCCGCGCCGATATCGGCGCCGTGGTGAGCTTCTCAGGCCTTTGCCGCGACGAGCAGGGCGCGCTCTCAGCGCTCGAGCTCGAACACTATCCCGGTATGGCCGAAGCAGAAATCGCCCGCATCGCTGCTGAAGCGGTCGAGCGTTGGCCGTTGCAGGGGCTCACCGCCATCCACCGCCACGGGAAGATCGCGCCCGGCGAGAGCATCGTGCTGGTGGTGGCAGCCTCCGCGCACCGCCATGCGGCGTTCGAGGCGGCGAATTTTCTCATGGACTATCTCAAATCGCGCGCGCCCTTCTGGAAGAAGGAGCATCGGGCTGACGGCTCGGAGGGTGGCTGGGTCGAGGCCAAGGAAGCCGATGCAACGGCCGCGCAACGCTGGAAAGCGTCCGAATAAGATCCGCCGCAGCCATGCATTGACCGCAATCCTTTGGCCAATTGGCGGAATTGGTCAGCCTGGGCATTGGCAACCCGTGGCATTGGCAGCCCAGGGCATTGGCAGCCCGGGGTGAGGGAGATGGTCATGCTGGACAGGATCGCGGAGTTCTTCATCTTCGGTTTCGTGCCTCTGGTCGTCGGCATATTGGCCGTTCCTGAGCAGTCTGTTGCCGCCGAAAAGGCAGTGAGAGGCGAAGTGATCTATCGCGAGCGCATTGCCTTGCCGCCCAGTGCCGTGCTCTCTGTGCAACTTGCCGATGTGTCGCTGGCCGATGCGCCGGCCACCATTATCGGCGAGCAGAAAGTGAAGCCGACCGGCCAGGTGCCGATCAGCTTCGAGATCAAATTCGACCCTTCCGTCATCCGGTCGCAGATGACTTACGCGTTGCAAGCCCGCATCACCGTCGACGACAAGCTCCTGTTCATCTCCGATATGCGCCATCAGGTCGATCCGCTGACCGACGTGCCGCAGACCATCATGCTGAAGATGGTCGCCCCGAACGCCGAGCCGACGGTTTCGGTCTTCGACCAGCTCTGGCTGGTCGACTATGTCGACGGCATCGGCGTCATCGCTGCCCCGCAAGCGACATTCAGGGTCAGCGAGGCCGGCAAGGCGGGCGGCAGCGGCCCCTGCAACACCTATTTCGCCACCGCCAAGGTCAATGGGCAAACGATCGTGATCGGAGACATCGGTTCGACCTACAAGGCCTGTGCGCCAGAGGTGATGGCCGAGGAAAAGGCGCTGTTCGATGCGCTGGCCAAGGCGGCGTCATACCGCGTCGAGGCCGGCAAGCTCATCATATCAGGCAAGGATGGCCGCGAGATCCTGCGCTTTAGCGCGGCGAGCTGACCCCCAACGAAAAAGGCCGGCGAAACGCCGGCCTTCTTTTTACGGAATCCAAGGTCTGGATCGTCGGCTCAGCCGACGATCTCGGTGTCCGAGAACCAGTACTTGATCTCTTCTGCCGCGGTCTCCGGTGCGTCGGAGCCGTGCACGGAGTTTTCGCCGATCGACAGCGCATGAACCTTGCGGATGGTGCCTTCGGCGGCGTTGGCCGGGTTCGTGGCGCCCATCACTTCGCGGTTCCTGGCAATGGCGTTCTCGCCTTCCAGCACCTGGACGACGGTCGGTGCCGACGACATGAATTCAACCAATTCGCCGAAGAAAGGACGGTCCTTGTGGACGGCATAGAAGCCTTCCGCTTCGCGGCGGCTCATCCAGACCCGGCGCGAGGCGATGACACGCAGGCCTGCCTCTTCCAGCATCCTGGTGATGGCGCCGGTGAGATTGCGCCGGGTTGCGTCCGGCTTGATCATGGAAAATGTGCGTTCGAGCGCCATGGGTCGTCCTTGTCTGAGAATGGAATTGAGAGTGGCGGGCTCTATACAAGCCGCCCGGCCCATTGCCAAGGGCCCCCGATCAGACGGCTGCACAGCAACGCTTTGCTTGCTATAGTCGCGTGCCGGCGCCGCGCTGAGGTCGGGCCGTATGGAGACAACATGACCATGACAGACGATCGTCAGGAACGCATTCGCAACCGTGCGCACCAGATCTGGCTGCAAGAGGGCCAGCCGGCTGGACATCATGAGCGCCATTGGCATCAGGCGGCGGCGGATGTCGACCAGGAGGACGCCACGGACAAGTCGGCAGCCAAAAAGCCAACCAAGAAGGCAGCTGGCGCCGCCAAGCCAAAAGCCGCCCCCAAGGAGGCAAAGGCTGCCACGAAGGCCGGCAAGCCAAAGAAGGCGGCCAAGTAAGTTACTGCTTTACGGCGTCAAGCCGCGGCGGCGACCTTTCGCCCCAGCCCGCCATGCAGGTCGAGGCAGCGGGCGAACCACTGCGCCACCACGTCGCCGTCGTCGAGCAATTGGTAGGGCGAGGCTATGCGCGCCCATTGCAAGGCGCCGAAGACGATATAGTCGCCAAACAGCGGCGCCGCGCCGCCGATGAACGGCTGATAGAAGAGCATCGAGCGCAATGGCTCCAGCGAGGCTCTGAAAGTGCCGAGCCCGGCCTCCCTGGCGGCCGTCACCTCCTCCAGCCTCTTGCCAAGACGCTGCTCCCGGCTTTGGCGGAAATAGACGGCGTTTTCCGCGTCCTGCATGGCATGAAGGTCCATGATGGCCGCGGTGGTCACGTAGGGATGAATGGTCACTTGCGACCAGCGTTCGATGAAGCGCGCCATCGCCTCGCCGCCTTCACCGCCAAACAGCGTCGGCCGGTCCGGATAGGCTTCATCGAGATAGAGCGCGATGGCGAAAGAATCCGCGAGGACTGTCTCGCCGTCGCGGATCACCGGAACGGTTTTCGAAACGCCGCCCTCGACAGCGGGCACCTCGAGAAAGCGCGTCGGTACGGTTGATATGTCGAGCCCCTTGTGGGCAAGCGCCATCGCCACCTTCCAGCAATGCGGGCTGAACGGACGTGTGCTGTCGCGTCCGACGAGATCATAAAGCAGAATGGTCATTGGCGGCGGCTCCCGTGCGGGTTAGGTAGGCCCCGCATCGACGCGAGCCGAGGGAAGCCATGAGACAGCATTTCATGATGTTTGCGGCCTATAATCAATGGGCCAACGGTCGCATCTATGATGCCGCCGCCGAACTCGATGATGAGGAATTCAACCGCGATGTCGGCGCCTTCTTCGGCTCGATGATGGGCACGCTCAACCACCTTTTGACTGCCGACCGCATCTGGATGAAGCGCTTCACCGGGGAGGGCGACGCGCCGACGACACTGGACGCTATCCTGCATCGGGGGTTGACCGGCCTGCGGGCGGCGCGTGAAGCCGAGGACAGGCGGATCATCGATTGGGTCGGCGGCCTCAATGACAAGGCGTTGACGGGCCGGTTCACCTACATGACCGTCTCGGACATGCGCATTCGCAAAGGCTGGCGCCGGCGCTGGACCATGTCTTCAACCACCAGACCCACCATCGCGGCCAGGCGCATACGATCTTGACCATCCTGGGACGGCCAAGCCTGGGGTTGGACCTGATGCTTTTCCAGCGGACCGAGGAGGGCAGGGCTTTCGCCTGATCCGGTGGCGTTTGCGTAGTCAGTCCGAAGGTTGTGCCGGCCGTCGCTGCATTTTGTGCTGCAGCATCGTCTTTGCATCAGTAGGCACCGGATGGATTCAGGCAGCCGTCGAAGCCTCGCCCCTGATTTCGTTGTCCAACTGGGACTGGGTCAGGGCCGCTTCCGCCATGACCCACTGCTTGAACAACTGGACCTTGCGTGCGGCAAGGCCTTTCAGCGGAGAGACAAAATACCAGCCAGCCGTGTTCGGATGATGGAGGCGAAGGGAGCCACCAGCCTTTCGGCGCGGATGTCGCTGGCCATATAGGCACGGTTGGCCACCGCAAAGCCCATCCCGGAATTGGCTGCCTCGTAGGACATCATGCACGAGTCGAAATAGATGCTCTTGGTCTCGCTGAGCACGAAGCTGGCGCCGGCGAAACCAAGCCAGGACTGCCAATTCTGGGTGCAGGTGTCGGAATGCAGCAGGGTGAAGTGCTTGAGGTCGTCCGGTGTCACCTTCGACAGCCGCTTGTCGCCGAGGACTTCGTGGAACAGCTTGCGGCTGCACACCGGTGTCAGGTCTTCGCGAAACAGCAGATCGGACTGCAGCCCGTGAAAGTGACCGTCGCCATAACGGATTTCGAGATCGAATTCCGAGGCCGTGAACTCATGCGTCGCGTACGAAGTCGAGACCCGCATCACGATATCGGGATATTGCTGCTGGAACAGCGGCAGGCGCGGAAACAGCCAGCGTGCCGCAAAGGTCGGCAGCACCGATATTTTTAGCACATGCTCCTGCGATTGTCCGGTCGCTTCCATGCTGGCGGCCACGATTCGCTCCAGCGCCTCGCGAACGCGCGAGACATAGGTCTCGCCCTCCGGCGTCAACGACACCGCATTGCCGCCGCGCTGGAAAATCTTGAAACGAAGCTGATCCTCCAGGCTTTTCACGCGCTGGCTGACCGCTGAAGCGGTAATAAACTGTTCTTCACCGGCGCGCGTGAAATTCCCGTGCCGCGCAGCACTTTCGACGATTTTCAGCGAATTGAGGTTGACCTGACTGAGCAGACGCACGGTTTCGACCTTAAGCTTGGCTTACACTAGCACCAGCATTCCTAATTTTACAGGGGTGGGTGAATTAATCGACTGTTTACCAAGTGTTGCCCCCATCCTGGAGAAGTACAATGAACGCCCACACCATTCCCGAACTGCGTTATGCGATGAGCCGCGAAGCCATTATCGGCCATGAAACCGCCTGGAAAGTGTCGAGTTTCGGTGTCGCGCAATATCTGCACGGCTATGACCCGGCACTGCTTGCCGCGATCGAGGAGGCTGCCCTGAAGCTCAAGGCCAGCCATGCCGTGCACAAGCACCTCGATCTGACCTTCATCACCGGGGCCGACCGTTACATCCCCGAGATCAGGGAATTGCTGCATGACAAGCTGCGCCTGGAGCGGCTGTCCGACATGATGGGCACCAAGCTGGAGCCCTATCCGCTGTCGATCGTCGGCTCGACGGTCACCTTCATGAATCCAGGGACGGCGCCGTGGAGTGGCATTGCGATGGCGTTCCGGTCACCGAGCTCATTCCGCTGTCGATCAGCAATCCGCTGGTCGGCGGCCACCTCGAAATCTATTGCGACGACTCCGAAACCGGCCGCGCCATTCTCGAATCCGGCCGCGAGATCCCGCGCAACAGTGTCATGCGCATCGATCACAAGATGAACTACGCGACGCTCGGCCAGTTCCTGGGCGTCCTGCATCGCACCGCGCCGATCCGGTTCGGCGAGCGCGTCACGCTGGTGCTCAACCAGCGCTCGGTGGCCAAACCCTATGTCGACGACAACAGAATGTTCTATCTCGCCGCCGACAATGACCACGACCGTGAGTGGGTCAGCGAACTGGCCGAAGATGTCTGGACCAACCAGCTCCCGGCCTACCGTCGGTTCGAGGCGGAGCATCCCGTGCCCGCCGCCGTCGATGCTCCGGTTCCGGGCGGAGCCAGGGAATCATGATAGTGAACCATGATCCCGAAAAGTCGGAACCGGTTTTCGGACAGGATCATGGTCGAACAGCAAAATAGAATCCCATGCCGATTGTTTCGGCAGGGATCCGGCTCGATATCCGCGTTGGTCTTCGCTGCCGGTGCGGTGGCGTTGTGGTCCACCAATGCCCTGGTCGGCAAATCCCTGCTGACCGGCCACCCGGTGTCGCAGGTCCAGTTCCTGCAATTTGCAGGCGCTGCACTCGTCTTCGCCGCCATCCGATTGATGAGCCGGGCCATCCGATTGATGAGCCGGGAAAGAGTAGCACCGGTCACGGCCGGGGCGGCGCTCATCTCTCTCGCGGTCGGCTTCATCGGCCTGGTCGGCACCATGGTGCTGCAATACATCGCCTTCGCTTCGATGCCGGTGATCGAGGCCAATCTGGTCGCCTACACCTGGCCGTTGATGGTCGCGGCGGCAGTCATTGCCTTGGAAAATCCGCGGCGTCCGGCACTGTTGGGTCTCGCCGCGGTGGTAGGCTTCATCGGCGTCGCGCTGGTGATTTCGGGAGGGCGCAACCAATCCTGGCTCGACGGCGATCTGGTCGGGTATCTCGCCGCATTCGGGTCGGCGCTGTGCATGGCCTTCTATTCGATCATGGTGGGACGGGTCGCCACCCCAGCCGATCGCCTGTTGCTGCCCTCATCGTTGATCGGCGTCGCTTTGACGTTTCTGTGGTGCGCTCGCGACGGTTTCACCTGGCCCATCGGCGCGGACCTGGCTCTCGGCCTTTATCTCGGCGCCGGTCCGATGGGCTTGGGCTACTATTTCTGGTCGCGCGCCTTGAAGCTTGAAGGCAGCGGCAGGGTCGCGGTGGTCGCCTATCTCACGCCGATCGCCTCGACCCTGCTTTTGACCTTGTCCGGCGAACGGCTGACGGTGACGGCCATTGTCGGAGCCATTCTCGTCATCGGCAGTTGTGTCGCGGTCGGTGTGGAACGTTCGGAGGCCGAAAACCATGTTTGACGAGAATGAGCGTCTGGCCATTCAGGAAGCGCATTGGCTGATCGACGAATTCGGCGTCGAGGCACCGCTTTACGCCGCGATGAGGGCCGAAAAGGCGATAGAACAAAAGGATTTGGCGCGCTGCGCCCGCTGGAAGCGTATTCTGGAGATATTGGACGAAAGTCCTGCCGCTAAGTCTGCTGGTTCCAAGTATTAGATTTTCTAATTTGCACGGCGTCGATTTCGCATGAATGCTATTTTGGCCGATTCTTCATTCTTTTATGAGACTTGGCGGTCCGTTGGGGGACGCGGTTAAAGAGATACATCGACACAAGTCTTCGCTGGGGTGGAGGATTTTGTCGCAAATAAGGTGAAAGAATTGTCAAATATCGATGATAAGACCGTTATCGAGCTGACGGCCGATATTGTCTCGGCCTATGTAGGCAACAATCCCCTTCCGGCTTCCGGCCTGCCTGAGTTGATTGCCAGCGTCAGTGCTTCGGTTCGCAAGCTCGCTGGTGCAGTTGTCGCGGAAACTCCAAACCTGGTTCCGGCAGTCAATCCGAAGAAGTCGGTGTTTCCCGACTACATCATCTGCCTTGAGGACGGAAAGAAGTTCAAGTCGCTCAAGCGGCATCTGCGGACCGACTACGGCCTAAGCCCGGACGACTATCGGGCCAAATGGGGCTTGCCGCCGGACTATCCGATGGTTGCGCCGAACTACTCGGCGACGCGATCGGCGCTGGCAAAGTCGACGGGACTTGGCCGCAAGCCGGCAGCAGCGCCGGCCGCTGTCGCCAAGGCAACGAAGCGCAAGGCGACTGCCTGAGAGCAGGCAAGCCACCGTTCGGCTGCTTTGACGGCGCCCTCGCGGGCGTCGTTTCGAGGCCTTGTGCGGCCAACTGGCCCGCAAGGCCTTGCGAAGCGTTGATGTCCGGTGCAAAAGCGCGGCCATGCTGATCATCAACGACCTATCGCTCCGCATGGCCGGACGCCTGCTTCTCGACCATGCCTCGCTGACCTTGCCAGCCGGCACCAAAGCCGGCCTCGTCGGCCGCAACGGTACCGGCAAGACGACGCTGTTCAAGGCCATTACCGGCGATTTCCCGTCCGAGACAGGCTCGATCAGCCTGCCGAAGAGCACCCGCATCGGCCAGGTGGCGCAGGAAGCGCCAGGCACCGAGGATGCGCTGATCGAGATCGTGCTCAAGGCCGATCTCGAACGCACGGCGTTGCTCGAAGAGGAAAAGACGGCGACCGATCCGCACCGCATCGCCGACATCCATATGCGGCTGGCCGACATCGACGCGCACTCAGCCGAATCCCGCGCCGCCACCATTCTCGCCGGCCTCGGCTTCGATGACGCTGCGCAACGGCGTCCGGCCTCCTCCTTTTCCGGCGGCTGGCGCATGCGCGTGGCGCTCGCCGCGGTGCTGTTTGCCGAGCCCGATCTGCTGCTGCTCGACGAGCCGACCAACTATCTCGATCTTGAAGGCACGCTGTGGTTGGAAAACTACGTGTCGAAATATCCGCACACCGTGCTTTTGATCTCGCACGACCGCGACCTGCTCAACCGCGCCGTCAACTCGATCGTTCACCTCGACCAGAAGAAGCTGACCTTCTGGCGCGGCGGCTACGACCAGTTCGAGCGTCAATACACCGAACAGAAGGAATTGCAGGAGAAGGGCCGCGTCAAGCAGGAAGCCGCGCGTAAGCACATGGAATCCTTCGTCGAACGGTTCCGCGCCAAGGCCTCCAAGGCGAGACAGGCACAGTCGCGCATCAAGGCACTGGAAAAGATGAAGCCGATCGCGGCCCTGGTGAACGACTCGGTGCGGCCGTTCTCCTTCCCCGAGCCGGTGAAGACGGTGGCCTCGCCGATCGTGGCGCTGAACAACGTCAATGTCGGCTACACCGAGGAGCAGCCGATCCTTAAGAAGATGACGCTGCGCATCGACGCCGACGACCGCATCGCGCTGCTCGGCGCCAACGGCAACGGCAAGTCGACCTTCGCCAAACTGCTGTCCGGCCGGTTGAAGCAGGAGAGCGGCACCATGACGGTGGCGCCCGGGCTGAAGGTGGCGATCTTCGCTCAGCATCAGCTCGACGATCTGCGGCCGGACGAAAACGCCTACGAGCATGTCCGCCGGTTGATGCCGGAGGCGCCGGAATCGAAGGTGCGCGGCCGCGTCGCCCAGTTCGGCCTCACGACCGAGAAAATGAACACCGCCGCCAAGGATCTTTCGGGCGGCGAGAAGGCGCGGCTGCTGATG
>NZ_RZPF01000950.1:0-1977 GCF_004022735.1 Mesorhizobium sp. M7A.F.Ca.AU.001.01.1.1 | reverse complement strand
TCAACGGGGAAGACGCGGTTTTCCGGATTAGACCTGATGTGAGATGTCAGCCTGCCAACTGGCGGCAGATCGAGCGCCGTAGGCGCACCGATCCGTCCTGACTGCTTGCCAAAACTCGCTCCATAATTTATATGACCACTTTAGTCACGGGAGCAATCATGATGAAAGAGATTCAGCTCAAAGACGTCAAGGCTACGTTCTCACATGTGGTCGACGAAGCGGTTGCGGGCACACCGACGGTCGTCACCCGTCACGGCAAAAGAGAGGCTGTCGTAATCAGCTATTCGGAGTACGAACGCCTTTCCCGTGTGCCGTCGCTGGGTTGGCTGCTCACAAACTCGCCCCTGGAGGAAGCTGACCTGCCAGCGCGAAGCCGAAAGCCCGCACGGGCTCTGCGCGATCCGGCGTTCTGACATTGTACCTTTTGGACACGAATGTCGTCAGTTTGCTTGCCCCTTCAAAACGCAGGACGCCCTCCGATGAGAAACTAGCGGCCTGGATAGTCGAGCGATCGTCCGACCTTTGGCTCTCCGTAATCACCTTGGCCGAGATCGAGGACGGCATCGCGAACGCCAAGCGAACCGGTGCCACCAAGAAGGCGGGCGCGCTCGCTGAATGGTGGGGAGAAATCCGTCACTACTACAGTAGCCGCATCCTCCCTCTTGACCTCGAAACGGCAACAATAACTGGGCAACTCATGACAGTCGCTCGGGCCGCTGGCATCTCACCAGGTTTCGAGGACATCGCTATTGCTGCAACAGGCATGCAACACGATCTGATCGTGCTCACGGACAACGAGAAGGATTTCAGGCCGCTCGGCATTCGGCATCAGAATCCGTTCATCGGGCTTCCAGAATAGGCGGACGGCGACCGATGGGCGCCTCCAGCATGACCATGCGATGACGTAGGCGGGGTTATGCGACGCTGGGCGAGTCTGATGGCGGTGCACCGGACTTCCTGGATCGACCAGCGGCCAGCGTATATTTGTGCCCCTTCAAGGTTCATAGGCCTTTGCCTATGGGCTGTCCAGGTTGTTTGCTTCAAAGGCCCAACGCTGACAGGGCCTTGGACGTGAGGTGAGAGCTTCATCGTCATTGAATACCTTTCTCATCGACGTCCAACGAGACGGTAACAATCAGTCATCCACCCACCTTGACGCGGGCGTGCCGCCCAGCGGATGTCGGGCTGATGTGCGCCGACGGAACACGTGTCCTCGACCGTCACTTCTGGCGAGCGGCATCGCCATCATTAGTGATGGAACGGAAAAGAAACCATTCAGCGTCAGACTACCGCTTTTCGACGCACCTTTTTCGAACACGTCGGAACGAGCGCTTGTCGCGCAGCCCACGATGCCCCCATTGGTGAATCGGATCCATGAAGAGTCTGACAATACGCCACCGCATCCTCGTCAGTTTCGCTGCCGTTCTGGTGGTCATGTCCGTGATCGCCGTCATCGCGTACGCCTGGTTTCTTCAGGCGGGGCAGGAGGCGACTGAGGTCGAGAAGGGCATCCTTCCAGACCTCTATCACAGCACCGCGATCATGATGGGCCAGATGACGGCCCATAGTCTGCTTCAGGAATATGCCCTTCAGGACAACCCATCGGATAGAAGCACGCTTGAAAGCGCGATCACGACCAATCGCGACCAAGTGCAGCGGTCGATGGGCGACTATGAAGCAACAATCGTCTCCGACATCGACAAGCAGAATTATGCAGTCGTCAAAGAACTCGCCAACCAATTTCGTCTGGCTGAAACTGCTTTGCTGGACACAAGCCGGGCTGCCTTGTCGAAAGGTGAAACTCCCAATGAAAGCCTGGCCATCAAGAACACCGTAGAGCCGATCTTTGTAAAGTTGCAGTCCGCTCTGCAGGCCATGGTTGAGGATCACAGAGGCGAGGCAAACAGCGCGACGCAGCGGATCAGCTCGATCGTTAGAACGGCCGAAGTCGGTTTGAGCGTTGGCTTGTTGATAGCC
>NZ_RZPF01000949.1:0-1991 GCF_004022735.1 Mesorhizobium sp. M7A.F.Ca.AU.001.01.1.1 | reverse complement strand
CTTCGGCTCGATCCTGGCTATGATGGCCGCCTTGCTGTTCGGCGCCGCCACGCGCGCCAGCCTCGGGATCGCGTCCCAATTGGCGCGCCAGACACGCAAGCTGGCGGCGCTGTTTGCCGTCATCCTTGGCGGCTATGTCGGCGGCGCGGTGCTGAAGGCCCGCGACCATGCGGCAATCGGGGAAGCGCTGTGGATCGTGGCGGCCGCGGCTTTCGGCGGCTCGATCGCGCTGATCGGCCAGATGTATCATCTCTCGGGCGACGAGGCCTCGGCTCTGGTGACCTGGGGAGCCGGCACGGCGCTGGCGGCGGTTGCGCTGCGATCGAACCCGCTGACGGTGGCTTCGGTCGGCATCGCCGATGCCTGGCTGGTCCTCAAAGGCTTCGACTATTACAGCCGCAGCGATTTTCCGCACGGCTTCGTCGTGATGGCGATCGTGCTGTTTGCCGTCTCGTTCTGGACCCGCAGCCAGGCGGCGCGCCACCTGATTATCCTGTCGGTGCTGTTCTATCTCATGCTGCTGGTCACCAACCACGACACGCTGCAGGTGGCGATCCCGCTGGTCGTCGCCTCGGCGCTGCTGTTCGCGGCCTCGGTCTTCGCGCCTGGCCCGGTCGACCGGGTCGTGCAACTCGGCGGCCGCTTGCCCTTGCACGCGCTGCTCGCCTTCCTCACCGGCCTCGCAATGATCCAGTTCGAACTCGCCGACGAGAGCACCTACAACAGCGGTTTTGCCCTCGCTTCGGCGATCGCGCTGGCCGGTGTTGTCGCCGCGATCGTGCTGGCAGGACGGGAGAGCCGTGGGCTACGCTGGCTTGCCTATCTCGGCTTCGCCTTCGAACTCGCCATCATCTATGTCGTGACCCTGCAATCGATGCTCGATACGGCCGGTTTCTTCCTGGCCGCCGCGGTGCTGCTCGGCATCCTCGCGATCGTCATCATCCGCGTGGAAAAACGCATGAAGGGCCCAGACGCCAAGGGAGCCACGGCATGATCACCGGGAAAAGGCTTGTCATCTCGGCGCTGGTGCTGGCGCTCGTCCAGATAGGCTTCCTGAGCTGGATCATCGCCGGCCGGGCGGCGATCCTGCGCAACGGCAAGGAAGTGCTGCTGAAGATCGAACCCGTCGATCCGCGCGACCTCCTGCGCGGCGACTATATTATCCTGGGCTACGAGATTTCACGCATACCGGTGAAAATGATCGCCAACATTCCGCCCGACAAATTTTCAAGCGACGCTACGTCGATTGTGGTGCGCCTGAAGAAGGGCGCCGACGGCTATTGGCAGCCGACGGCCGCCTGGTTCGGCAAGGCGCCAACGATGGCAACCGCCGACGAGGCCGATATTCTAGGCCACATCGCCGAAGGCTGGGACCTTCGCGGCGAAGAGGCGACCATCGCGCCGGACTATGGCATCGAGCGCTTCTATCTGCCGGAAGGCGAGGGGATGGCGATCCAGAACGACATGCGGGTGCGGCCATTCGGCATCCGTCTTGCTCTTGCCGGCGACGGCACCGCGCAGATCAAGGCGCTGGTCGACGGCGACAAGACGCTGTTCGAGGAACCACTCTACTAAGTCCCTTATTTCCGATGGTGTGAAGCATGCCAGTTAGCCTGTCGACGCGTGAAGACATCAACCTCGACACTGTCTTCCGCGTCGCCTGGAAGAAGGACACGGTGGAGATCAGCGAGAAGGCCTTGCAGCGCATCGCCGAATGCCGCGTCTCGTTTCTGAAGCTGATTGAATCCGATCCGCCACCGGTCATCTATGGCGTCACAACCGCCATGGGGGAATTGGCAAGCCGAAAGCTCGAACCTGACGAGCGTGATCGCCATGCGCGCATCAAGGCGTTTGCCGCCGCCACCTCGTTCGGCGATCCCTTGCCGGATCGCGTGGTCAGGGCGATCGTGCTTGCCCGTCTGACAAACTTCATCGAGGGCAACGCCGCCACCACGCCGCGCATCGCGCTTGCCGTGGCCGCGATGCTCGAC
>NZ_RZPF01000948.1:0-1996 GCF_004022735.1 Mesorhizobium sp. M7A.F.Ca.AU.001.01.1.1 | reverse complement strand
CGCCGATGGTTATCCTCAATGGCGGCGCCAACATGGCCCGTTGGAGGCCGCTTTCGAACTGCGTGGACGTGATCGCGACCCGCCATGCCAGCCCGACCGGCCTGGTCGCCGATGTCCCGGCGCCGACAATCATCGAAGCGGCGCAACGGATGCTGGCGACACGCCGCCGCGACCATCCCCATCTACCGGATCTCGCAGGCCTGTCAGCGCAGCAGCCCTGGGGCAACGACATGCGTGAAGACGTGAAGCGCGCCGTTTGAGTTCGAATTTATTTGGACGCGCTTCGAAGCGTGCTGGGATTCAGGTCGGGCATTTGCAGGCCGGCCTCCCCTGAACATCGGCGCCATGGTACAATGGGTTCGGTGGAGCGAAGCGCTGCAACCGTTCGATGCTGACCACCGGCACAATGCAGGCGGAGTTCTCGGCGCGGCAGAACTGGCAGCCATCGTAATGGATTAGGCATAGGTCAGCACTTCTTGATCTTTGATTCCAATGGAGTTCCTCTCAGTCCTCAATGAGAATAGCTAATGCCAGAGAACAGCGCGCCGAACACAAAGCATGGCGGCGAATGGACAATAGCCTGGCGCTTGGTCGTGGTGGCGGCGGCGGCGATTAACGTTGCGATGCTCTTGGCCGCGCTGTCCGTCGCGCAAATTCGTGGTCTGGACGCGTGGATCTTTTATCGAGATCCATCCGCAGCCGCCGGAGTCGGTTTCTATACGGGGTGGATTTCGTCCCTGGGTGCTTCGCTATGGATCGGCTCCGGCGCCGCAACCCTGTTTGCTGGCCTGCTCACGCGCCGATGGGATTGCACGTTTCTCGGCGGCCTTACCCTCCTCTTGGGCCTCGATGACCTGTTGTTGATCCATGAGGACGTGCTGCCCATTGTTGGGATACCGGAGATCGTTCCGATGATTGCCTACGCCGCCGCCGGGTTGTTCTGGTTCTTCCGGCTGCGACGGAAAACATTCGACGGCACGATCATCTTTGTGGCCGCAGGCTTCCTGCTGGCGATGTCAGCATCGATCGACCAGCTCGGAGAGCTGTTTCCTACCCCCGGTTCTGCGGCCGCCATCGCCGAGGACGTCGTCAAAGAGCTTGGCATCTTCCTCTGGGCGGCAGGTGCCGTTGGGTACGCGGCGATGGTGACACGATTGGGCCGCCCGTGGGTGGATCCAGCCGGTCCCAACTCTACAGACTGACTGCCGCACGCGGGCATTTTCGACCAGACTAGTCCAGATCGAACCGCGCGATGACAGGCACATGGTCCGACGGGCGCTCCCAGCCGCGCGCCAGACGCAGGATCTCGTAGCCGGAAAAGCTGGGCACAAGGTTCGGCGACGACCAGACGTGGTCGAGGCGGCGGCCGCGATTGGACAGCTCCCAATCCTGCGCGCGATAGCTCCACCAGGTGTAGAGCTTCTGCTCATCCGGCACGTTGAGCCGCATCAGGTCGGCCCAGTTGCCGGCGCGACGCATCGCCTCGAAATTTTCCGTCTCGACCGGCGTGTGGCTGACCACGTTGAGCAATTGCTTGTGCGACCAGACGTCATGTTCGAGCGGGGCGATGTTGAGGTCGCCGACCAGCACCGAGCCGGACACCTCGTCATGTTCTGCCCGGATGGCATTCATCTCGGCAACGAAATCGAGCTTGTGCTTGAACTTCCTGTTGATGACGGGATCCGGTTCGTCGCCGCCCGCCGGGACGTAGAAATTATGCAGCAGGATCGCCTTGCCGCCGGCCCGCACCGTCACCGAGAGGTGCCGGCTGTCCTCGATTTCGCAAAAGCGTCGCTTTTCGACCAATTCGATCGGCCGCCGCGCCACGGTTGCTACGCCGTGGTAGCCCTTCTGGCCATGGAAGGCGATGTGCTCGTAGCCGAGCTTGCGGAAAGCCTTCTCGGGGAACAGTTCGTCGGGAACCTTGGTTTCCTGCAGGCACAGCACGTCGGGCGCATGCTCGACGAGCAGGCGCTCGACGATCGGCATGCGAAGG
>NZ_RZPF01000947.1:0-1999 GCF_004022735.1 Mesorhizobium sp. M7A.F.Ca.AU.001.01.1.1 | reverse complement strand
GCGCCAGACTATGCTGCAGGATACCTTCATCGCCAACCATGGCCTGGGTACCCCGACACTGAACAGCTTTGTGGTTTCCGCCAATGGCACCGCCACCGCGCAGGCCATGGCAAGTTACTCCATGCCCACCGTGTTCATGCAGATCGCCAGGATCAACACGGTGCCGGTCGCCGTTGGGTCGGCGGCGAGCAAGACGCCGGCCCTGGTGCAGACTACCTTCAAGGTTTCCAAGGTGTCGGGCTGGTGGAACAAGACGATGACGCTCTACGGCACGACATTTGGAGCGACGGTGGCCAAGCCGCTGATGTCGATCGAGTATACCTATAACGGCTTCGGTGATCCGAAAGGCTACGGCACAACGAATGTGTACACAATCACCAACAACGGCGGGGCCGACATCAAGACGCTTGTCCAGTCGCAAGTTTGCACCACCGCCAGCGTGAGCACCTTCACGGGTCTGACTGCAGACGCGATACTCCAGACCAGCGGCACCAAGAAATATTCAACCACTTGCCTCAACACCATGTACCCAGCCAACAGCGCCGGCGCGTCGATCGACGTCAGCCAGATGGCTGGCCTCTCCCTGCAGATGTACGTGCCATCGGGCAACCCGAAGTACCTAAAGTCGGATGATCCGACCACCTCCAACCGACTCTACAGCGGCGTGGACGCGAACAACCTGACCGAGACCCCGACTGGGCAGAAGGTCGACATCTTCACCATCGTGCCTTGTGGTGTAACCAGCTATCAAGCCTGGGAGGACGGCGGCACAACCGTGCCGACGCCGTCTTCAAATGCCGACTTCTTCTACAGCGTCACCGGCAAGTGCGACTTCAACAAGCGCCCCTCGATAACGGCCCTGACACAGTAGGAGGTGCATCTCTTGCCTTTGGAAAGCGGCACGTGCTGCGCGTGTGACAAGACTTGATACCGGGATCACGCTCATCGGGCAAAGTCTGCCGCGTCCGATCATCCTGGCCCGATAGCATATCAGCGGCTGGTGCATCCGGAAGGCGAGGTGGCGGCGGCGCGCGGCGCCGGAGTGGCGGAAGCGGTGTTCACGACGGCAGCGATCGAGGATGGCGTGGCGGTGAGCCAGTCTCCAGTCTGGTTCCTGCTCTCGGCAAAGCAATCGCGGTTTTAATGGCACGGCACTTGGCCAAGCGATCTGTGTAGCGGTCGACATGCCGAAGCCAGGCGATCGCCGTAGGCAGTTCCGGGCAGGATTCAAAATTCCCGACGGCCTCGCAACGCCATACTTCAAGGACCGGAACACCGGCGTGCTCAAAGTTGGCACTGCGCAGCGTCGGCCATGCCGACCTGGGCGGATATTGCCTGGCTGCGTTCGCTGACAACCCTGCCGCTTATCCTGAAGAGCATCCTCGATCCTGAGGATGCTGAGCAGGCGATCGGAACGGGTGTCGATGCCATCGCGGTCTCGAACCACGGTGCAGTGGCCGGACGGATTCCCATCATCCATGCTGGCAGCGTGAGCCGTCGCGCCGACGTTGAAGACGCTTGCCCTGGTGCAACCGCAGTCATGATTGGCCGCCCCTATGTCTACGACCTGGCAACCGATGGTGCCGAGGGCGCAACCCATTGTATCAACCTGCTTCGCCGAGACTTGGAGATGGCAATGGCGCTGACAAGGCCGGGCGGCATCGGCGAGATCGACCGGTCGGTAATCTGGTGAAGCCCGAAACTATTTTTCAGCAAGTTCAGCATTGCACTTTTCGCTTCACCTCCGTCGCGCCCTTTGTCCGGCCGAGCGCCGACTACCTGGATGTCCGATTAGATTTACAGCTGACGGTCTGCTGTCGGCCACAATCGTGCCTTCGCATTTTGACTACTGGCGTCGAACTTGCCGTGAGGATGACTCGGACGGAGGACAGGAGCGCGATGCAACTGACTGCCTTTACCGGCTTCGTAGCCGTTTACCGGCCGTTATAGCACAATCGATGCCGGACTGAAGTGCACGGACAATGGCACCGTCGTGTAC
>NZ_RZPF01000946.1:0-2001 GCF_004022735.1 Mesorhizobium sp. M7A.F.Ca.AU.001.01.1.1 | reverse complement strand
TGATGCCGGGCGACAACATCACGGTCGATGTCGAGCTGATCGTGCCGATCGCCATGGAAGAGAAGCTGCGCTTCGCTATCCGTGAAGGCGGCCGCACCGTCGGTGCCGGCATCGTCGTCACCATCAAAGAGTAATTTGGACTTAAACCGATCTGTCGCGGGCGCGGGAGTTGCCCGCGCCGCGCCAGAACAAGGAAGTGACGCATGAACGGACAGAATATCCGCATCCGCCTTAAGGCGTTTGACCACCGCGTGCTCGACGCCTCGACGAAGGAAATCGTGTCGACGGCCAAGCGTACCGGTGCAAACGTCCGCGGCCCCATTCCGCTGCCGACGCGGATCGAAAAGTTCACGGTCAACCGGTCGCCTCACGTCGACAAGAAGAGCCGCGAGCAGTTCGAGATGCGCACGCACAAGCGTCTGCTCGACATCGTCGATCCGACCCCGCAGACGGTCGATGCTTTGATGAAGCTCGATCTGGCCGCCGGCGTCGACGTCGAGATCAAGCTCTAAGGGAATGAGAGCGCGGTAAGGGGCGGTGCCCCTGGCCCGGAACTCTAAAGGAATTGAACCGATGCGTTCAGGTGTGATTGCAAAGAAGGTGGGAATGACCCGCATCTATAACGATGCCGGGGAACATGTTCCCGTCACCGTTCTCCTGATGGAGAACTGCCAGGTCGTGGCCCAGCGCACGCAAGAGAAGAATGGCTACACCGCCGTTCAGCTCGGCGTTGGCCTTGCCAAGGTGAAGAACACGTCGAAGGCGATGCGCGGCCATTTCGCGACCGCTTCCGTCGAGCCGAAGGCGAAGGTCGCCGAGTTCCGCGTCTCCGCCGACAACATGATCGATGTCGGCGCCGAGATCACCGTCGAGCACTTCGTCGCCGGCCAGAAGGTCGATGTGACGGGCACGACGATCGGCAAGGGCTTTCAGGGCGTCATCAAGCGCCACCACATGGGCGGTGGCCGTGCAACGCACGGTAACTCGGTTTCGCACCGTACGCACGGTTCGACCGGCCAGCGCCAGGACCCGGGCAAGGTGTTCAAGGGCAAGCATATGGCTGGCCACATGGGCGACACCCGCGTCACCACGCAGAATGTCGAGATCGTATCGACCGACGCCGACCGCGGCCTGATCCTGATCCGCGGTGCGGTTCCCGGATCGAAGGGCGCCTGGATCCTGGTTCGCGATGCGGCCAAGGTGGCACTGCCGGCCAATGCGCCGAAGCCTGCCGCGATCCGCGCCGTTGCTGCCGAAAGTGGCGCCAAGAACGAGGCTCCGGCCACAGAGGGAGCGGAATAATGGATCTCAAGATCACAACGCTGGGCGGCAAGGACGCCGGCAAGGTGGAACTCTCCGACGAGATTTTCGGCCTTGATCCGCGCGAAGACATCCTGCAGCGCGTCGTGCGCTGGCAGCTTGCCAAGAAGCAGCAGGGCACGCACAAGACCAAGGGTCGCGCCGAGATCGCGCGCACCGGCGCCAAGATGTACAAGCAGAAGGGTACGGGCCGCGCCCGTCACCATTCGGCACGCGCTCCGCAGTTCCGCGGCGGCGGCAAGGCCCACGGCCCGGTCGTTCGCAGCCACGAGCACGAACTGCCGAAGAAGGTTCGCGCTCTCGGCCTCAAGCATGCTCTCTCGGCCAAGGCCAAGAGCGCGTCGATCATCATCATCGACGAGCTGAAGCTGACCGAGGCCAAGACGAAGGCGCTGATCGCGAATTTCGCGACGCTGGGCCTGACCAATGCTTTGCTGATCGGCGGCGCCGAGCTTGACAAGAACTTCAAGCTGGCGGCGACGAACATCCCCAACATCGACGTGCTGCCCATCCAGGGCATCAACGTCTACGACATTCTGCGCCGCGGCACGCTGGTCCTTTCGAAGGCCGCCGTCGAGGCTCTCGAGGAGCGTTTTAAATGACCGACCTTCGTCATTACGACGTGATCGTCTCGCCGGCGATCACCGAAAAGTCGACCATGGCCTCCGAGCAGAACAAGGT
>NZ_RZPF01000945.1:0-2004 GCF_004022735.1 Mesorhizobium sp. M7A.F.Ca.AU.001.01.1.1 | reverse complement strand
ACTCTATCCTTGCGCGGCGGATGCCCATTCGGTCTGCCTTGTCGAGGGCCCGGTCCTCCGTGCAGCCTCGTTGACGGCGGTCGCGCCGGTCGTCGCGACGGGGGCCTTCGCAATCGTCATAGGCGGGGTCGCAATCTTCCATGAGCTTCAGCCGCGGGCCATGTTTGCCCAATTGCAGCTGCAGATTGTCTGCTTGTGCCGGAAAAGCCGCCAAGGTGATGGCGCCGAGGCCGACAAGCGCCATCAGCGATGAGGTGATCGAAACCTTGCGCACTACGTCCTCCATTTTGAACCACAACACATCTATCCTTAGATGGTTCGGCTCTCCCCGGCTATTGCCGATAGGAGGTTTGCTGCCAAGATTGATTGTTGCGTTACCGCCGGCGCCAGCCGATGTCACCGCGCTCCGCCCCATCGAGGCGGTCGAGCAGTTCTCGGAGCCGGTCGGGAATGTCGGCCTCGGTGCGGAAGGCCGGCAAGGTGCGTAGAAAGCGGGTCACCGCCTCGGCACCCAACTGGCGCCTGACCTCGATGGCCAGCCCTTCTGCCTTTTCGCCCGTGTTGCGGGTCATCGTCTCAAAATCCTGTGTCGGCTTCGAAACTCCTCCAGCAAGGGAATGGTTCCCCCATCCTGCCTGTGGGGCAAGCAAAGCCGGCAGTTAAGGTAAAATTTGAATTAAAATCGAAATGCCTTGCCTGCCATTGTCCGGCCTTGGCCGGTGGCTTCCATAATCGCTTACCCCTTGATTTTTGGCTGCCAAACATCGATATCGGGCACAAAATCCACATCATTCGAGATTGACGGGAAACGGCGATGAGCGACCAGGCAAAAGACGAACGCGCGCCCGATGAAGTCGAGGCGACCGAGCCCGCAGCCGAGCGCACGGAAGGCAGCACCGACGGCGACTATGAAGCCCTTGTCCGGCTGCTGAAGGAAAATGAAGAGCTGAAGGACCGCGCGCTGCGCGTGGCGGCCGAAATGGAAAACCTGCGTCGCCGCACGGCGCGCGATGTTCACGATGCGCGCACCTACGCGGTCGCGAATTTCGCCCGCGACATGCTTTCGGTGTCGGACAATCTGCGCCGCGCGCTGGATGCGATTCCCGCCGAGGCCAAGGCATCGGGTGACGCCGGCTTCAAGGCGCTGATCGAAGGCGTCGACCTCACCGAGCGCGCCATGCTGTCGGCGCTGGAACGGCATGGGGTCAAGAAGCTCGCGCCGGAAGGCGAGAAGTTCGATCCCAATTTCCACCAGGCGATGTTCGAAGTGCCCAATCCGGACGTCCCGGCCAACACCGTGGTCCAGGTCGTGCAGCCGGGCTATTCGATCGGCGACCGCGTGCTGCGCCCGGCTATGGTCGGCGTCGCCAAAGGCGGTCCGAAGTTTGCCGCCGCTGAAGCGCCGGTCGAGCCGGGGCCGGTAAACGAGCAGGCTGAGAAAGATGCATAGTTAAGGGAGTAGGGCAGTAGGGCAGTAGGGAAAAGGGCAATCGCACCTTCCGTGCGGCTTCGTGCTAAACATACTGCCCTACTGCCCTATTCCCTTACTCCCCTGGCCTGCCATGAACCCCATCGCGCTTCTCGACTATGCCGGTGTCGCCGTCTTCGCGGCGACGGGGGCGCTTGCGGCTTCGCGCAAGCAGCTCGACATTATCGGCTTCCTGTTCCTGGCCAGCGTCACCGGGATAGGTGGCGGCACGCTTCGCGACGTCATCCTCAACCTGCCGGTTTTCTGGGTCGCCAACTCCGGCTATGTGCTGGTCTGCGCCGCGGTTGCGGTGCTGGTCTTCTTCAGCGCGCATCGTGTCGAATCGCGCTGGAAATGGCTGCTCTGGCTCGACGCCATCGGGCTCGCCGCTTTTTCGGTGATGGGCGCGGCCAAGGGGCTTGCGATTACCGGTTCGCCGGTCGTCTCCTTCATCACCGGCGTGCTCACCGCCACTTTCGGCGGCATTCTGCGCGATCTTCTTGCCGGCGAGCCATCGGTGCTGCTCAGGCCCGAAA
>NZ_RZPF01000944.1:0-2030 GCF_004022735.1 Mesorhizobium sp. M7A.F.Ca.AU.001.01.1.1 | reverse complement strand
GTTATACCCACGGCCGTCGACCCACAGATGGTCGCTAGAAGCACAATCGGCCGCGGATACTCGGTGGGTGCTGCGCTGGTGAGGTCGGAACCTCGAAATCTCACGGCGCTGGGCGACTGGACGTGGGCAGCGGTAGACTTGTCATTGCACGCTAGCACAGAAAGACGCTGGGCGATATCGGCGGCGATGAGAGGATCGTCCGCCACCAACTTCGACCAGTCCGAAACAGTGCCGATTTCGTGATGCAACATCGTTCCCTCCCAGGTGATCGCACAACTGCGAGATCTGACCTTTGTTCCTTTGATTTTTGCGAGGGGGGAAGTCGCGCCCGCTGTCTCGATGGACGGCGGGTCACATGCGACTGATCGCTATTTCCGGGGCTCCGGGAACTTGATTATCGTCGCGCTGTCTTCCGGCTCCAGCGGCTCGTGGCCAGGCCGTTCGTGCCACATGACTTGCCGCAAATCGGTCTGATCGACTTTCTGGCCGCAAGATGGACACGCGTAGAAGCGGTCCTTTTCGCGAATGCAATTACCCCCGTTGCGGGGGATGCGAGGTCCAAGGTCAGACAGTTTTGTCATGGCGACGAAAATCACCGCCGGAGGAAAAAGTTCCCGCCATTTCAGCAAAAACCAACGGAACACTCTTTGGCGCCCGAGGTTCGATGAGCTGAAAGCATCGTGACTGCATGGACGCTTCCGCCAGCCCATCGACAGCCTCTATGGCACGATCCACGATGCCATCTCCACTACGATCCTGGTTTGACCGGATGATGCTCGCGGCCGCAGGTTCCTCGACGATTGGATCGCGAGCCATCTGCCGTTTCCAGAACCGGCTCCCCCCATGGCTGCCAGCGACCTTGCGGACCAGCCGCCGGTGATGCCGGTACCAAGCCTGACGAGGGCAATGAAGAAGTCAGGAGCGTATCGGAAGTAATGTTCAAACGATGCATACAGCAACGACGCCTCACCGGCTTGACCGGTTTCTTGGCTCGCGCCTTTAGGTGGGCTGTGGGTCAAGTGGATTGCTAATACGAGGCTCAAGGACCTTTATCGTTATGCTTGTCTCTGCCGGCTGCGCCACATTCTATTGGTGGTGGAGAGACTGCTATGCCCTTCAGGGCGGGCTAGCGATGGAGCGCCTTCGAAGGTGAAAGCAATTCCCGCGTCCTCAAACGCCTGACGCATGGCCGCGATCTTGTGGGGACGCGGATTTCGAATACCGTTCTCAAAATCTCTGATCGTCATTTCGCTAACGCTCGCTTTTGCGGCAAGCCGTACTCGCGGCCAGTTCAGCAGGGCGCGTGCTGCTCTCGATTGAGCTGGTGAAAGTTGGGTTCGGCTGTCCATAGGATTTGAACATTCGATACGTCTAAAATGTTCCTTCGATCTATCGACGATCGAAAGATCGAGCAATTCCCGCGCGGGGGACGGTCGTCACGAGCGATGTCTCAGCGATGCATGCGTCAGGCAATAGGCCGGCACTGGGACGAGGGGGGCAAGCAGTGGGCGCCTGAAGCGAGCGCTGAGGGTTGGCGGGCGTCCGCCCGCTATCGCAACCAACCCTGTTGCGGCTCGTTGACCTATGCTGGTTGGTCCCAGCACACTCCAGAACCTGCCCGCCACCACTTCGCGGTGGCCGGCTTTTTGTTAATCAGCGGAACCTGATATGCCACGGCAGGTTGGAAGAGCGGCAGCGTCCCCCGCTGCCGGTCGAGGTCCCCAAGCCTCGCCCGGGTCCGCCTCTACCCGCAAGTGGGGGCGGACCCACTAAATATGTTGCGGATCCAGGCAACCTGGTTTGTTGCTGTTGACGGGCCTTCGCGCTGGCGCTGCTACACACCTCATTGCAAGCACTCTACCGTGTCTGGGCCCGACCAAAGCCCGACATGGAATCGCAAAGGTCTGACCTATGAAACAAGGAAGCCTTTTCCACATTTGGAATGTGACCGTCGATCATCGTCCCTTCATCGTCGGTTGGTTGATTACCCGCCACGGCTCGCTTGGCGTGGCGGGTACTCATTCATGGAG
>NZ_RZPF01000943.1:0-2044 GCF_004022735.1 Mesorhizobium sp. M7A.F.Ca.AU.001.01.1.1 | reverse complement strand
GGCCCGCGGCGCCCGCTTCCTGCTGCTCGCCTGGCTGCTGCGCCGCTATGGCGAACCGATCCGCGAATTCATCGAAAAGCGCCTCGGCCTGATCGCCGGCGCCGGCGCGGTTGCCCTGATTTTGCTCTATATCCTGGTCAAATACGCGTTCTGAACAGAACCATTGCAAGCCGGACGGACCGATTGAAATGACAGCGACCATGAATGCCGACACCGGACGCCAGCGCACGCTGACCGCCTTGTTCCTCGCCGTCGCCATGGCCGCCACCGTTGGCTCGGCGCTCGGCTTCCAGTATCTCGGCGGCTATATCCCCTGCCACCTCTGCCTCGAACAGCGCACGCCCTACTATATCGGCGTCCCGCTGATGGTGCTGGCGGTGATTGCGTCGATGCTGCACGCACCCAGCTGGCTGACGCGCGGCCTGCTGGCCGTCGGCGGCATCCTGATGCTCTACGGCCTCTATCTCGGCGTCTACCACTCCGGCGTCGAATGGCAGTGGTGGGCCGGCCCGACCGATTGTACCGCAGGCGCCGGACCGGTCGACACCGGCGGCAAGGGCGTGCTCGACGCGCTCGACAAATTCGTGCCGCCGTCCTGCGACAAGGCCGCTTTGCGCATCCTCGGCCTGTCGCTGGCCGGCTGGAACGCCATCGCCAGCCTGATCCTCGCCGCCGTCGCCTTCCGAGCCGCTTTCGCCCGCGACTAAACCAATTCGATTGAACGGCGCGACGCAGAGTTCGAGCAAAAATTCGCCAGGCTGAGTCGGATGGCGCGGCTTTCGAGAACCGGAGCGGAGCGTACTGAAGTACGTGAGCACCGGAAGCGCAGAAAGCTGCGTCAGGCGGCCAGCATGGCGGATTTGTGCCGAACTCTATGGTTCGAGTTCGACATCCCAGTAGAGATAATCCATCCAGCTCTCATGCAGATGGTTGGGCGGGAACAGGCGGCCATTGTTGTGCAGATCGTGCACCGTCGGCTGGAAAGGCTTCTGCAACGGCCACATCTTGGCATGCGCCGGCATCATGCCGCCCTTCCTCAAATTGCACGGCGAACAGGCGGCAACGACATTCTCCCACGTCGTCGCGCCGCCGCGATGGCGGGGGATGACGTGATCGAAGGTCAGGTCCTCCGGCGTGCCGCAATACTGGCACTGGAAGCGATCGCGCAGGAAGACGTTGAAGCGGGTGAAGGCCGGGTGCCTGGAGGGCTTCACATAGGCCTTAAGACTGACAACGCTCGGCAGCTTCATCGAGAAGGTCGGCGAGGAGACGGCGTGCTCGTATTCGGCGACGATGTTCACCCGGTCGAGGAACACCGCCTTGATAGCGTCCTGCCACGACCAGAGCGACAAGGGGTAATAGCTGAGCGGACGGTAATCCGCATTCAGCACCAGTGCTGGAAGCCCATCCGGAGATACGGCAACCGTCACGTGTTCACCTCCTTGGTTCTAGACCCGAACGGCACGGATACTGTAAGCCCGACATGACAGGGATGTGAAGCGGATTGTCGCGTCGCTGAAGCGCCAAAAATGCATGATTTTTATGATTTTTCGCGGATTCAGGCCGGCGGCGCGGCGTCCCGCCCTCTGGTTTCACGATAATAGGACCAGAAAAGCCGCGATGCGACACCTCGCCACGGGCTCCATGATTCGGCCAATGCGATCAGCGTTTTCTCCGGCGGACGCGGCTCGATGCCGAGCGCGTGGCCGACCGCGCTCTGCAGCGCGACATCACGCGCGGGGAAAATGTCGGGGTGCCCGGCGGCGAATAAGAGGTACACTTCCGCCGTCCACGGGCCGATGCCGGACACCGCCGTCATCGTCGTGATCGCCTCCTCGGCATCGAGCGAACAGAGGTGATGCAGGTCGAGGCCGTCGACCACGGCCTGGGCAATTGCGATCAGGCCGCGCTGCTTCGGCCGCGACAGGCCGGCCTCGCGAAACATGTCCTCGCCGGCGGCCAGGATCGCCTGCGGCGTCAGCGGATCGACGAGCTTGGTCAGCCGGCCGAAGATCGCATCGGCGCTGGCGCGGGACACTTGCTG
>NZ_RZPF01000942.1:0-2052 GCF_004022735.1 Mesorhizobium sp. M7A.F.Ca.AU.001.01.1.1 | reverse complement strand
TGCTACGCCGCCGCTTACCGGGTTCTGGCCGAGACAGATTTCGGCGGCATCCTCGACCAGATCAGGTCGCCGACACTGATCGTGACGGGGGAGGACGACCAGGGATCCAACCCGCGCATGGCGCGTCATATGCACGACCAGATCCGCGGCTCGCGGCTCGAGATCCTGCCGGGGTTGCGGCATTCGATCCTGATCGAAGCGCCCGGGTCGGTCGCTGGCCTGATAGCGGATTTCCTGGATGACCACTCACGACGGGCAGGGGCGACCAGCCATGGATAGCAAATTGCAGAAAGCCGGCGAGGCAGTCCGCCGCAAAGTACTGGGCGACGACTATGTCGACCGCGCAATCGGCAATGCCGACGACTTCTCCAGGCCCCTCCAGGACATGCTCAACGAGTATTGCTGGGGCACATGCTGGACTGACGCCGCGCTCGATCTCAAGCAGCGCAGCCTGCTCAATCTCGGCATGCTTGCGGCACTGGGGCGCATGCATGAATTCGGCGTGCATTTTCGAGGTGCGATGCGCAACGGGCTTGGCGACGACGAGCTGCGGGCGGCCCTGATCCAGATCGCGGTCTATTGCGGCGTTCCGGCAGGTGTCGAGGCCTTCCGTGTCGCGCGTGCGGTGCGCGACGAAGCCAAGGCCGACACGCCATGACAAGCGTTTCGCGACCGTCGGCTTACCTTCGTTCCGAGCAATCGGCGCGGCAAACCTCCTCTGCCTCGCCGGAAGACGGCGACGGCAGTCTCATTTCTAAATTAGCAACAACAACAAGGGGAACGGTGCACATGAAAACATCTCTGAAATTGGCGACATTGGCGGCTTCGCTTGCCCTGACATTGACGACGCTTCCGGCTCAGGCCGGCGCGGTGCTGGACCGTGTCGTGGCGGCCGGAACTCTCAAGGTCGCAACTGACGCCAACTGGGCGCCGCAGTCCTTCCTCAATGCCAGCAACGAGCTGGACGGCTTCGACATCGATGTCGCCAAGGAGATCGGCAAGCGCATCGGCGTCAAGGTCGAGTTCGTGACGCCGGGCTGGGACATCATCACCGCCGGCAACTGGGTCGGCCGCTGGGACATGCATGTCGGCTCGATGACGCCGACGAAGAAGCGCGCCGAGATCTTCGATTTTCCCGCTGTGTACTACTACACGCCAGCAGCGGTTGCGGTTCACAAGGACAGCAAGGCCAAATCGTTGAGCGATCTGGATGGCAAGGTTGTCGGCGCGACGACGACATCGACCTTCGAAGCCTATGCCAAGAAGGATCTGACGCTCGACGCGGCCGGTGCGCCGCCATTCGAATACAAGCTCAACCCGAAGGAAGTGCACTCCTACGAGAACTCCACCACCGCTTTCGACGATCTGCGGGTCGGTGACGGCGTTCGGCTCGATGCCGTCGTCTCGTCGCAGCCCAGCATCGTCGATGCCGTGAAAGCCGGTTATCCGATCAGGCAGATCGGCGATCCGGTGTTTTATGAGCCCCTGGCTGTCGCAATCGAACACGGTGACCCGGAATTCTCGGCCAGGATCGCCGATGCCGTGAAGGCCATGAAAGGCGACGGAACGCTGAGCACGCTCTCCAGGAAATGGTACGGGGTCGACTACTCGGTCGTAAAGTAGTTCCGACGTTCGCTGGCGGCTCGCCTGTGCGGGCCGCCGACCATTCGAAGGGACAGGCTATGCTCTACCCCGATACCGTCGAAGCTGAAGTCCTCGTGCACAAGCCGTGGTTTGTGGCGACGATGTTCGGCGTCGTCTTTGCGATCTTCCTCGCTTTCAACCTGACGTCGACGAGCTTCGGCGAATTGATGCGCCCGGTCATCGGCGAACCGTCGCAGAGCGGCCTCTATGGTCGGTTTGCCATCGCCTTCGTGATCGCGCTTCTGTTCGTCCTCAATGTCGTCCTGATCGGCTTCGCCTCGCTGCGTGTCCAGATCGCCATCGTCTGGTTCGAACTGCTGCTGCTCTTCCTGGCCTTCTTCGCGACCTTTCATCTCAGCCTGCCCTTCATCCGGGAAAAGCTGCCATTCCTGATTTCCCAGGGCGTGG
>NZ_RZPF01000941.1:0-2057 GCF_004022735.1 Mesorhizobium sp. M7A.F.Ca.AU.001.01.1.1 | reverse complement strand
TGTCAGGGGTGACCGGCAGCGGTCGCGGCGCGTCCATCATGTCCGGGATGGAAAAAGGTGTCCCATCCGGAAAGATGCCCCGCGCGGACAGAATCGAGATCTGGCCGGCTTCCAGCAACGCCTGGTCCAGCGTCAGCTGTTGGAAACCGAACGTATGCAATTGCCCGGCCTGCAACGCGCCGCGCACCGTCGCCTCGAAAAAGCGATCCTGCTGCTGGAAATGCTGGGTCCGCAGGAAAAGCCCTTCGGACCATAGCACCCTGTTTGCATTGCTCATGCCGCTACTCTCTGTATCGAGCTCCCCTTGCCCTTTGCCGCTAGGCGGAAATGCCGCCGCTGCCAAGCGTGACGTTGATCGTGAATTTCGATCCCGACGACACCGACTTGGTTGTCCGCCAGTTCCGGCCGCCGGGCTCGCGGATCAGAGCAACAAAGCCCAGCGCCGTCGCGTCCGGCTCGACCGTGATGGTTTTGGAT
Source organism: Mesorhizobium sp. M7A.F.Ca.AU.001.01.1.1 (assembly GCF_004022735.1). Taxonomy (NCBI): domain Bacteria; kingdom Pseudomonadati; phylum Pseudomonadota; class Alphaproteobacteria; order Hyphomicrobiales; family Phyllobacteriaceae; genus Mesorhizobium; species Mesorhizobium sp. M7A.F.Ca.AU.001.01.1.1. The sequence continues at coordinate 1,580 of NZ_RZPF01000941.1, read as the reverse complement.
GCGGATTTTCCCGGCCCGACGGAAATCTGGTCGGATCCGATGAGATCGCCCGCCAGCGCCGTGCCGGCATCCCCCTGCAGCGCGAAATAGTCGGCGGAATTGAATTTGCCGGTGCTTTTCAGCCGCATCACCAGGATCGTTACCGGCCGGTCGCCGCCGCCTGGTCCCGGGTTCATGCCAGCACCGCCGTTTACGTTGACGGTGATCACCGATGGTTTCGGCGGACCACTCTGGCAAGCCGCAAGCAACCCTGTCGCGCCCAAGGCAACAACAAATTCACGTCGATCAATCATCTCTCACTCCTCCTCATATGCATCTCGAAAATCAGCGCCGATTTCGCCAAGGAAGCTCTTTTCAGCACTCTCGGCGATTTCACGATGGCGCTTCTGGTAAAGTTCCCACAGCTTGGCGCCCCGCCCCCCAGAGAGAAGGGTTCCGATCGCGGAATTCGATTTCAGCTCATCCTCGATCACTACCGGGTCAAAACGGTCGATCATCCGCCGCATGGCGGTCTGTATGCCTCGCCAGGCGCGTACGTGATGTTGCGCGAGATCGCGCACCGCATCGGTGATTGCCGCTTCACCGCCGAGAAATCCTGGGCTGCGCTCAGCGATAAGCGTTATGATGGCGTCGTCGACGGTCGGCAGGAACTTGAGCGGATTGACTTCGGAGGCCCCGACCATGGTCTGCGCGACGCGCGCGTTTCCCTTTTCCTCGGCCCGCTTGCGCAGAAGCTGCATCAGGCCTTCCATCATCATCCGGTATTCGCGACCGAACTTCTCCATTTCCGCGATGCTGTCGCGTCCGGGGAAATCGGCTTCCTCGACACCCATGCCATGCAGGAATGCGGCGCGAAGCGCCATCTCCTCCGGCCGCGCCGCAGCCAGCGCCGGGGCGGCTTTGGGAGCAGCACCCACACGTGGTGAAGCAGGGGTAGCTGCGGGCTGCACCGGCAAATCCCAGGGATTGGCTGATTGGGATCGCTGGGCGATGCGCTCGCGCTGTTCGATCGAACTGGCGCCGTTCGCCGAACTGAGCGTGGCGGCTGGTCCGAAAGGAAAGTCATCATGGGTTCCGGACGGCTTGTCACGGGCGGCTTGGGCTGCGCGGTCGGGGGACGGTACCGCGTCGAGGCTGAACGGGTCCGCTTGGCTCGCCGCGCCGCCCGGTTCGCGATAAGGGGCGGGATTTTTCGACACCGGCGTCGAAACCGGATCGAGGCTGAACGGGTCATCGAAAGCGGCCGAGTGGCGCTGGTCGGAGTTGGCACGTTCGAATGCACCCGCAACCGGCTGCTCGAAAGGGTTCGGCAGATCGGCCGGACGTGGCCGTCGCGGCTCTTCTTCGACCTTGGCGGAAAAGAAGTCATCGCGACCGATGCTCACCGGGGCCCGGGATGCTGGCGGCGCGCGTTCCGAAACCGGCTGGCCGGCCGCTGGTGCTTGAGTGGCTGGCGTTTGCAGGTCGACATGGACGACGTAGTCGCCCAATCTCAGCCGCATGCCACTTTGAAGGCGCGTCGACTTGCCGGCACCGAGCGGGCTGTCGGAGTCGTTTATGAACAATCCGCTGCTCGACGT
>NZ_RZPF01000093.1:7512-12555 GCF_004022735.1 Mesorhizobium sp. M7A.F.Ca.AU.001.01.1.1 | reverse complement strand
GCCATGGAGATCGGTGGCGTGAACCGCAACGACCGCTTTACGCGTGGCAGCAGGCTTGTCGATGTCCTGTCGAAGGCGGGGCTCGCCTTCGCCATCGTCGCCGTGATGCTCTACGGCTCCCTCGTCAGCCCCGCCTTCTTCACGTCAGGCAATTTGCTCAACGTCCTGACCTCGATGTCTATCGTTGGCATCGTCGTCGTCGGCATGACCTTCGTGCTCGTGGTCGGCGGCCTGGCCGACCTGTCGGTGCCGGCCACCATCGCCTGCGGCGCCATCCTGTCGCTCGGGCTGCAGCCGATGATCGGGCCGCTGCCGGCGTTCCTGCTGGCGGTGGGTCTCGCGGGCCTCATAGGCCTGCTCAACGGGGGCCTGGTCGGATATGTCGGCATCAATCCCATCATTGCCACGCTCGGCGTTGGCACGATCGGACTGGGCATCGTCCAGGCGGCTGTCGGCGGGGTCATCGTCTATGGCAGCAATCCCGCCTCAGCCGAATTCGCCAAGGGCCGGCTGTTCGGCATTCCGGTCGTGGTGTTGATCTTCCTGGTCATCGCCCTTGTCGGCCATTTCGTCCTGTCCCGCTCCTTCTGGGGCAGATGGACGCTCGCCACCGGCGGCAATTACAGCGCCGCCGAGGCTAGTGCGGTTCCGGTGCGGGCCGTGAAGGCTGGCGCCTTCGTGATCACCGCACTGGCTTCCGGCATCAGCGGCGGCTTGCTCGGGCTGACGCTGCAGAGCGCGCGGCCGCTCATCGGCGGCGGCTACGAATTCAGCGCCATCACGGCGGTGGTGGTCGGCGGCGTGTCGATCGTCGGCGGCTTCGGATCGGTGCCGCGGGCCATTGCCGGCCTCATCTTCGTGCAACTGCTGACCAACGTCATGGTGCTCGACGGTGTGCGCACGCCAATCCAGGGTTTCGTGCTCGGCATCCTGATCGTCGGTGCCGTCGGCATGGATGCGGCGCTGCGCAAGCGGGGCGTGGCGTGATGCGTTTTCTTTCGCTTGTCTCGCAGCATCGCGTCGTCATCATTCTCGGCCTGACGCTCGTCATTTCCGCGCTGTTGGTCCCCGGCTACCTCTCGGCATCGACGCTCGGCCTCGGTCTCGACCGGGCGGCGACGATCGGCCTGATCGCGGTCGGCCTGACGGTGCTTTTGATATCGGGCCAGATCGACCTCTCCGGTGGCGCCGTGTTTGCCCTGGCCGGCATCGTATCGGTCATCCTGCAGCGAGAGATCGGCATCCTGCCTGCCGCGATCGCCGGCATCCTGGTCGGTACCCTGGCAGGCGCCATCAACGGCATGCTGGTCGTCGGCCTGAAGGTGAATTCGCTCGTGCTGACGCTCGCGACGATGCTGATCTTCCGCTCACTCGCGCACTGGATCACCAACAGCCAGCCGGTGACCGGAACCGACATCATGCTCTCCCTGGCGCTGGCCAAGATCTATCTCGATGTCTTCACCCTCCGCAGCGTGCTGTTCATCGCCCTGATCGTGCTGCTGCATTTCTGGCTGACGCGCACCATACCTGGGCGCAACGTCTTTGCGGTGGGGTCCAACCCGGCGGCTGCCAAGGAAAGCGGTATCGCCTCGGACCGTATCGTCTTTCTCGGCTTTGTCTTTGCCGGCACGCTTGCCGGCCTGGCGGGGGTTCTCCAGAGCCTCGTCACCAACACCGGCTCGCCTGTCTTCGGCTCGGAACTGACGGTCGCCGTCATTGCCGCGGTCGTTGTCGGCGGGACTCGTCTCGAAGGCGGCAAGGGATCCGCGCTCGGCACGCTCGGCGGCGTGCTGACGATCGGCTCGCTGACCATCGCGATGGAGTTCCAGTCCGTTCCCGCATACGTCCAGCAGGTCGTGTCCGGGCTTATCCTGATCCTGCTCGTCGTGCTCGATCGGGCCGTTACCACCAAGGGGAGGGCTCCGGGCACGCGCCCGGCGCTCGTTCGCGACAATCCAATCACTCAAGGAGGAACCACATGATTGGGAGGAAACGCATGATTGGCAAGAAAAGCATGCTTCACGTCGCCGCCATGGCGGCTGTGCTGGCATCGACGGGCTGGGCCAGCGCCAAGACGGTCTGCTACGTGACGGCAGCGGATTCGCATGCCTACGCGACGCCGGCCAACAAGGCGCTTCAGGCGCGCGCTGCGGAACTCGGCATCGAGATCCTGAGCCTCAGCCAGGATTTTGATGTCCAGAAAGGCACCGAGCAGCTCAACACCTGCGTTGCGCGCAAGGTCGATGGCATCATCCTGTGGCCGCTCGACCCGCAGGCATACATACCGGGGCTGGCGCGCGCGCAGCAGGCGAACATTCCGGCGATCCTCATCAATTCGCCGATGAGCGACGATGCCAAGCCGTTCATCAAGTCGTTCACCGGGCCTGATGTCTATGAGGAAGGCAAGCTGGCGGCGGACTCGCTGAGCAAGGCGCTGGGCGGCAAGGGCTCCGTCGTCATCATCGCCGGCCAGGCCGGCAACGGCACCACGATCGGCCGCGTCAGCGGATTTACCGACCGTCTCAAGGAAACCAATGCCGAGATCAACGTGCTCGACACGGTCAACGCCGACTTCGACCAGCAAAAGGCGCTGGTGGTGAGCCGCGATCTGATCACACGCTTCGGCGACCAGATCAGCGGTGTCTACGCCAATGACGACACGATGGCCCGCGGCTTCATCGACGCATGGAAAGAGGCGAACCCCTCCAAGGCCGCACCGCCGATCGTCGGCATCAATGGCCAGAAGGATGCGTTCGAATCGATCCGCACCAATGAGATGTACTCGACCATCGTCCAGTCGCCCGTCGAGGATGGCCGCCTGGCGATCAACACGATGGCCGAGATCATCGAGGGCAAGGAGGTCAAGGACCGGCTGCCGATCCCGCTGACAGTCGTCACCAAGGACAACGTCAACGCGGTCGAACCAGCGTTCTGATGCAGGAAGGCCGGCCCGCTGCACTCGGGTCGGCCTCGCCGCCGATTTCTTGGGGAGAGAAATTCTAATAGCGGCAACGGAATTGGAATAAACTAACTCTACAGAGTTTGTGGAATAAGCAATCTGCACTGGCGATCTGGTTTCCACCCGGACAGGACCACGCCATGCCTACCTTTTTGCGCTCGCCGTCAACCAAAGCAGGCATCTCCGGCCGCCTCCGTCAGGCGACGGGAGACAGGCCATGAGCAAGCACATTCCAGACCGTATCAAGGTGCTCTGGTTTCTGCCGACGCATGGCGACAGCCGCTATCTCGGCACGGCCGAGGGCGGCAGATCGGTCGATCTGCCCTATCTGACGCAAGTGGCGAAGGCGGCCGACACGCTCGGCTACTATGGCGTGCTGTTGCCGACCGGCCGCTCGTGCGAGGATTCCTGGGTGATCGCATCGGCTCTTGTGCCGATGACCGAACGCTTGCGTTTCCTTGTCGCTGTGCGGCCCGGTTTGCAGTCGCCGACGCTGGCCGCGCGCATGACTGCGACGCTGGACCGCATCTCCAATGGCCGCCTGCTGATCAACGTCGTCACCGGCGGCGATCCGCTGGAGAACAAGGGCGACGGCATTTTCCTGTCGCATGCCGAACGCTATGAGGTGACGCAGGAGTTCCTGCGCATATACAAGCGGGTGCTGAGCGGCGAGACGGTCGAGCATGACGGCAAGCATTTCCACATCGAGGACGGAAGGCTGCTGTTTCCGCCGGTGCAGACGCCTTACCCGCCGCTGTATTTCGGCGGTTCGTCCGATGCCGGGTCGACGGTGGCGGCGCAGGAGATCGACAAGTATTTGACCTGGGGCGAGCCGCCCGCCGATGTCGAGCGCAAGCTGGACAGCGTGCGTGAACTGGCGCAGAAGGCCGGCCGCAAGCTCTCTTTCGGCATTAGGCTGCATGTCATCGCCCGCGAAACCACCGAGGAGGCCTGGGCCGCTGCCGACAGGCTGATCAGCCGCCTCGACGACACGACGATCGCCTCGGCCCAAAAAGTCTTTGCGCGCATGGATTCGGTCGGGCAGGCGCGGATGAGCGCATTGCATGGCGGCGATCGTGCCAAGCTCGAGATCGCGCCCAATTTGTGGGCCGGCGTCGGCCTGGTGCGCGGCGGTGCCGGTACTGCCCTTGTCGGCGACCCCGACACGATCGCCGAGCGCATCGACGAGTACCGGCGCCTCGGCATCGATACCTTCATCCTGTCCGGCTATCCGCATCTGGAAGAAGCCTATCGCTTCGGCGAACTGGTGCTGCCGAAACTGCCGACCGACCATCCGGTAAAAGCCGCCGGCTCGTCCGTCAACACCGGTCCGTTCGGCGAGACCATCGCCGGCGACCACCGGCCGAAATCGCTCGCCAGCGCCTCGTGAACGCGCTCCCTCCGGCCCGCCGGTTGCGCGTCGCCATCCTTGGCGGCGGCTTTTCCGGCGCGGCGGTGGCCTGGCATCTGGCGCGGGCACCTCAATCGGAGCGCCTGTCGATTTCCGTCATCGAGCCGCGACCAGCGCTCGGCGGCGGCCTGGCCTATTCCAGCGAGGAACCGTCGCACCGGGTCAATGTCCCCGCAGTCAGGATGAGCATGGCTCCCGATGATCCGCAGCATTTTGCACGCTGGTTGGCTGGCAGCGGAGAACTCGAACACGACCCGGATGCCATCTGGAAGAACGGCGACGCTTTTCCGCGCCGTCGCGTATTCGGCCGCTACGTCGCCGAGCATCTGGCGCCGTATCTCGGTTCCGGCCTTGTCCATCATGTCGAAGGTTCCGCCACACGCGTGACACGCGATGCCAGTGGCGCGGGCTGGACCGTGCACACCTCTGCCGGACCGGTCGTCGCCGATATCCTCGTCCTGGCAGCGACGCATCCGCGGCCCGGAATTCCCAACGCGCTGGCCTCGCTGACGGAAGCGCCAGGTTTCGTCGCCGATCCGTACTCTTCCGCCGCGCTTTCAGGGATCGGGCCGGAGGCGTCGGTGCTGATCGTCGGCTCCGGGTTGACCTCGGCCGACATGGTCGCCGAACTTGACCGCCGTGGCCATCGCGGCCGTATCCTCGCGCTGTCGCG
>NZ_RZPF01000093.1:0-7502 GCF_004022735.1 Mesorhizobium sp. M7A.F.Ca.AU.001.01.1.1 | reverse complement strand
GGCGACTTTGCATCCGCGCCGGCCACGACGGCGCTCGGCCTGCTCAAGACCATTCGCGCGACGCTGGCGGCCGCGCGCGCCGCCAATGTCAACTGGCAGTCGGTCTTCGATCAGCTGCGCCTCCAGGGGCCGGTGCTGTGGGCCGCACTTGCGCCGCCGGAGCGGGCAAGGCTGGTGCGCCAGCTGCGCGTGTTCTGGGACGTGCATCGTTTCAGGATCGCGCCGCAGGTCGCCGCGGTGCTCGACCGGCGTCATGCCGCCGGTACAGTCGACACCATTGCCGCCAGGCTTGTCGCGTCGAACGACGAGGACGGCAGCCTGGCTGTCAGCTTTCAACGGCGCGGGCAGACCCGGATCGAGACGATGCGCTTCGCTGCCGTCATCAACACCACCGGTCCGGCCCATGGGCAGGCGCTGCAGCTGAACCCGGCGCTAAGCTCGCTGGCGGAAGCCGGCTTGATCAGGACGGACCAATATGGGCTTGGCATCGAGACAGGTCTCGACAGCCGCGCGATCGGCCGGGACGGCGCGGCGGTCGCGACACTCCTGGTCGCCGGCCCGCTGGCACGAGGGACTTTCGGCGAGCTCATGGGTCTGCCGGAAGTCGCCCGCCATGCCCAGGCGGTCGCGGTTGAAATTGCCAAGCTGCTGGTAACGCTGCCGTCAGCGCAGGCCATCGGCCCAATGCCGCGCACCGTCCACACGTGGGCTGACACCTGCGGGCCGGGTTCGGCAGCGAAAATTGGTATTTCCGTCCCAAGAGCGCCCCAAAAACGGAAAATCCTTCTTTGTATATATATTCTATAAACATAATAAATATCAGAGCCGGCGCGACCGGAGCGATCAACGACACGGCCTGAATGGGAGACAGTTCATGGCACATGCAGAAGCCGATCCGATCAAATTCGCCTACTGGGTGCCGAATGTTTCGGGCGGCCTGGTGATTTCCAACATCGAGCAGCGCACCAACCATTCTGCCGAGTACAATCGCAAGCTGGCGCAGATCGCCGAGAAGGCCGGCTTCGACTACGCGCTTAGCCAGATACGTTTCACGGCCGGCTACGGCGCCGACGAACAGCATGAATCGGTGGCGTTCAGCCATGATCTGCTGGCGGCGACCACGACGCTCAAGGTCATCGCAGCGATCCTGCCAGGACCATGGAACCCGGCGCTGGCGGCCAAGCAGATCGCCACCATCAGCTACCTGACCAACGGCCGCGTCGCGATCAACCTTGTCTCCGGCTGGTTCCGCGGCGAGTTCCACGCCATCGGCGAGCATTGGCTCGACCATGACGAGCGCTACCGCCGCTCGGAGGAATTCATCCGTGCGCTGCGCGGAATATGGACTGAAGACAGCTTCACCTTCCGTGGCGATTTCTACCGCTTCAATGAGTATTCGCTGAAGCCGAAACCGCCGCAAGTACCCGAAATCTTCCAGGGCGGCTCGTCGCGCGCCGCGCGCGACATGGCATCGCGCGTCTCGGACTGGTACTTCACCAACGGCAACACGCCGGCCGAGATCGCCAAGCAGGTCGATGATATCAGAGTCAAGGCGAAGGCCAATAACCATTCCGTCAAAGTTGGCGTCAACGCCTTCGCGGTCGTTCGCGAGACCGAGGACGAGGCCAGGGCGGTGCTCGCCGAAATCATCGCCGAGGCCAATCCCGACGCGGTCAATGCTTTTGGCCATGAGGTCAAGAATGCCGGCAAGGCCTCGCCGGAAGGTGAGGGCAATTGGGCGAAATCGTCCTTCGACGATCTGGTCCAGTACAATGACGGTTTCCGCTCGAACCTGATCGGCACCCCCAGGCAGGTCGCTCAACGCGTCGTCGACCTGAAGCGCGCGGGTGCGGATCTTATCCTGCTCGGTTTCCTGCACTTCCAGGAGGAGGTCGAGTATTTCGGCAAGCATGTCATCCCGCTCGTTCGCGAACTGGAACACGCCGAGGCGGCGGCGTCGCTGGCGGCGGAATAGTCACCCCATAGGCACGCCGGACAGGCGCCGGCCCGCACGCACGAAGCTTGCCCGGCGCGCTGATCCGTCGGGCGGCAACAGGATTTTGCGCGCCTAATCGAGGACGATTGGAATGCCGTTGCCCAGTTATACGCTCGGAGTGATGGAGGCTTCCGCCTATGCACCGGAGGTCTTTGCGCGCGGCCTGCCGTCAGACCAGCGGCCGGAGCAGTCGTTCGAAGATGCCGCCAGGCCGGCAGAGTCCGTTGCCGCCGCCTCTCCGTTGCTTTCGCTTCAGGGCATCAGCCTGTCCTTTGGCGGCGTCGTGGCACTGGCCGATATCGACCTATCGGTCCGCCAAGGCGAGATCCGTGCCATCATCGGCCCGAACGGCGCCGGCAAGAGTTCGCTGATCAACGTCATCAGCGGCGTCTACCGGCCGGATCGCGGCCATGTCCGGCTCGACGGTACCTCCTATGCCCAGGTCCCGACGCAGCGGCTGGCCCATCTCGGCGTCGCCAGAACCTTCCAGAATCTCGCACTGTTCAAGGGCCTAAGCGTCCTCGACAATGTCGCCTCTGGCCTTGCCTACAAGGTTCGCTCCAACTTTGCCGGCCAGGTGCTCGGCATCGGCCGCTCGCGTGGCGAGCAGCGCGATTCACGCAGCCGTGCCGAACAGATCCTTGAATTCCTCCATCTCACCGCCATTCGCGACCGTCTTGTCGGCACCTTGCCTTACGGGCTGCAGAAGCGTGTCGAACTGGCCCGCGCGCTGGTGGCCGAGCCGCGCCTGCTTTTGCTGGACGAGCCGATGGCCGGCATGACAGCGAGCGAAAAGAGCGAGATGGCGTCTTTCGTCCGTGCCGCGCGCGATCGTTTCGCCACCACCGTGGTGTTGATCGAGCACGATGTCGGCGTCGTCATGGGTCTGTCCGATCGCATCGCCGTTCTCGACTACGGCCGCAAGATCGCCGACGCCACGCCCGATGAAGTCAGGAACGACCAACGCGTCATCGATGCCTATCTCGGCGTCGCCTCGGACAATGAGGACGGGGCAGGCATATGATCGCCGATTTCGACTACCAATTCTTCATCGAAGTGCTCGTCGGCGGCCTGCTCTCAGGCGTCATGTATTCGCTTGTCGCGATCGGCTTCGTGCTCATCTACAAGACCTCGGGCGTGCTCAATTTCGCGCAAGGCGCGATGCTGCTGTTTGCGGCACTCACCTTCGTCAGCCTCGTCGAGCGCGGTATTCCGTTCGCGCTGGCGCTGGCGGTCACCTTCGCCATCATGGTGGCGATGGGTGTCGCCATCGAGCGCACGGTGCTGCGGCCACTGACCAACAAGCCGCCGATCACACTGTTCATGGCGACGCTCGGCCTGTCCTACATCATCGAGGGCGCCGCCCAGCTGATCTGGGGCACGCAGGTCCATGGCCTCGATCTCGGCATCGAGGACGTGCCGCTGGAAATCGGCGGCGTGCTGATCAGCCAGTTCGACATTTTTGCCGCGGTGGTTGCCGCCGGCATGGTCCTCCTGCTGTCGCTGTTCTTCCGCTACACCCGCATCGGCCTCTCCTTCCGCGCCGTTGCCGACGACCAGTTCGCGGCCCTCGCGGTCGGCCTCAGGCTGCCCTTGATCTGGGCCACCGTGTGGGCTGCCGCCGGCCTTGTCGCCCTGGTGGCGGGACTGCTCTGGGGCGCACGCCTCGGCGTGCAGTTCTCGCTGTCGCTGGTGGTGCTGAAGGCGCTGCCGGTGCTGGTGCTCGGCGGCTTCGATTCCATCCTCGGCGCCATCGTCGGCGGGCTTCTGATCGGCGCCAGTGAGAAGCTCGCCGAGGTCTATATCGGCGATTATTTCGGCGGCGGCATCGAGAGCTGGTTTGCCTATGTCGTCGCGCTCGTCTTCCTGCTGATCCGCCCTTCCGGCCTGTTCGGCCAGAAGCTCGTTGAGAGGATCTGAACGATGACCGCGATAACAAGCGATTTCGTCGCCGCGCCGGTGCTGCCGAAATGGGTCGTACCGGTCCTGCTGCTCGCCTTCGCCTATGGTGTCGTGCCGCTGATCGGCTCAAGTTATCTGTTCGAGGCCATCCTGCTGCCGTTCCTGGCGCTCAGCCTCGCCGGCGTGGGCTTGAACATTCTCACCGGCTATGCCGGCCAGGTCTCGCTGGGCAGTGCCGCCTTCATGGCGGCGGGCGCCTTCGCCGCCTATAATTTCAACCTGCGCGTCGAGGGCCTGCCGCCGATCGGCAGCATCTTCCTGGCCGGCATCGTCGCCGCCGCGATCGGCATCGTCTTTGGCCTGCCCAGCCTGCGGCTGAGGGGTTTTTATCTCGCAGTATCGACGCTCGCCGCGCAGTTCTTCGTGCAATGGGCGCTGACCAAGTTCAGCTGGTTCTCCAACAACTCGGCGTCAGGCGTCATCGACGCGCCGAGACTGTCGATCTCAGGTTTCGCGCTCGACGGCGCCATCGGTCGCTATCTCTTCGCGCTGACAATCGTCACCGTCCTGACCTTCCTTGCCTATAGGCTGGTCTCGTCGCAGACCGGTCGCAACTTCATCGCCATCCGCGACAATGAAACCGCCGCCCGCATCATCGGCATCCCGGTGCTGAAGACCAAGCTGCTGGCCTTCGCCATCTCGTCCTTCATCATCGGCGTCGCAGGCGTCATCTGGGCCTTCGCCTATCTGAGGACCGTCGAGCCGGACGGCTTCGATCTCGATCGGTCGTTCCAAATCCTGTTCATCATCATCATCGGCGGGCTGGCTTCGATCCGCGGCGCGTTTTTCGGCGCCGCCCTCATCGTGGTTTTCCCGCTCGCTCTGTCGCGCCTCGGCGGCTTCCTGCTCGGCGATCTCTTCGATTCGGGCGTGCTCGACATGAGCCAGCGCATCGTTCTGGGCGCGCTCATCATCCTGTTTCTGATCCTTGAGCCCGACGGGCTGGTGGCGCTGTGGGACAGGGTCCGAAGACGGCTCCTGTTCGCCTGGCAGTCGACTTGAGCTGATGCATTGAAAATGAATCCCATCGGAAAATGAACAAGGGGCCGAACAAGACGGCCCATACCGGGAGTACCTCGACCATGACTTTCCTCAGCACAATCAAGGCGGCGGCGTTGTCCGCGGCGATGATCGTGTCGGTGGCCTTGCCCGCCGCGCACGCCGACGAACAATATTTTCCGCTGCAGAGCTATCGCGTCGGGCCTTACGCGGCCGGCGGCACCGGCTTCTTCGGCGGCTTCATCGACTATCTCAACCTCATCAACATCCGCGACGGCGGCGTCAACGGCGTCAAGCTGACCTGGGACGAATGCGAGACCCAGTACGAGGTCGAGCGCGGCGTCGAATGCTACGAGCGGCAGAAGAGCCATGCCGGCGCCGCCGCCTGGAACCCGCTCTCGGTCGGCATCGCCTATGCCATGATTGACCGCATCACCGCCGACAAGGTGCCGCTGATCACCGTCAACCACGGCCGCACCGATTCCACCGACGGGCGTGTCTTCCCCTACGTCTTCCCGCTGCTGCTCAATCCCTACAGCGAGACATCAGGCATCGTGAACTACATCGCCTCCAAGGAAGGCGGCATCGACAAGCTGAAGGGAAAGAAGATCGTCGTGCTCTATCACGGCTCGCCCTACGGCAAGGAGACCATCCCGATCTATGAGCTGCTGGCGCAGAAATACGGCTTCACCGTGCAGCAGATCGAGGTGCCGCATCCCGGCAACGAGCAGCAGTCGCAGTGGCTGACCATCCGCCGCGCCAAGCCGGATTTCGTCGTCCTGCGCGGCTGGGGTGTGATGAACCCGGTGGCGCTGAAGACGGCGGTCAAGGTCGGCTATCCCGTCGATCACATCGTCGGCAATGTCTGGTCGAATTCTGAAGAGGATGTCATCCCTGCCGGCGACGCCGCCAAGGGTTACACCGCCATCACCACGCAGGCTTCCGGCAACTCCTACCCGGTGGTTCAGGAGATCGTGAAGACGGTCTACGGCGCCGGCAAGGGTAACCTTGAAGACAAGGCGCGCATCGGCTCGGTCTACCACAATCTCGGCATCGTCAACGGCATCCTCAATGTCGAGGCGATCCGGATCGCGCAGGAGAAGTTCGGCCACCGCACGCTGACCGGCGACGAGGTCCGCTGGGGCTTCGAGCATCTCAAGCTTGATCCGGCCAAGGTCGAGGCGCTCGGCGCCAAGGACCTGTTCCACTCGATCAATGTCAGCTGGGACAACCATGAAGGCGAAGGCTACGTGACCTTCCAGCAGTGGGACGGCAAGAAGTGGAACGTCGTCTCCGACTGGATCGCGCCGGACTGGGCGCTGCTGCGGCCAATCATCGAGAAGTCCGCCGAGGCCTACGCCGCCGAGAAGGGCATCAAGCTGCGCACCGCCGACGATGCCAATGCTGTGACCACCAACTGATCAGTCAGTGCCGGGCGTCGCGGACCAAGTTTCCGTGGCGCCCGACCTGTTCGGTTTTCGAACCGCGAAAGAACAGCCTATGCCGAACGATGACGTCATTCTTGCTGTGGACACGGTCCATGCCACCTACAACCACGCCATCACGGCGCTGCATGGCGTCAGTTTCGAGCTCAGGCGCGGCCAGATACTGGCATTGCTCGGTGCCAATGGCGCTGGCAAGACCACGACGCTGAAGGCCGTCTCCAACCTGCTGCCGGCCGAACGCGGCCAGGTCAATGCCGGCACCATCCGCTATGACGGCTCGGATGTCTCGCGCCGCAAACCGGGTGATCTGGTGCGCGCCGGGCTGGTTCAGGTGCTGGAAGGCCGCCACTGCTTCAAAAGCCTCACCGTCGAGGAGAATCTGATCGCCGGCGGCATCGGCCGCAGCGGCAGCCGCGCCGAGATCAACGGGGATCTCGAACGGATCTACGGCTATTTCCCGAGGCTTCGGGAAAAACGCCGGACATTGTCCGGCCTGACCTCCGGCGGCGAACAGCAGATGACCGCCATCGGCAGGGCGCTGATGTCGCGGCCGCGGCTGCTCGTCCTGGACGAACCGTCGATGGGGCTCGCGCCAATCATCGTCCAGGACATCTTCCAGAGCTTGAAAAAACTCAACCGCGAGACTGGCCTATCCATCCTGGTCGCCGAGCAGAACTCCGCAGTGGCGCTGCGATATGCCGACCATGCCACGGTGCTGGAGAACGGCGTTTCCGTTCTCGCCGGCGCGGCCCCCGAGCTTCGCCAGCGCGAGGACATCAGGGCCTTCTATCTCGGTCAATCGAACCCCGGGCAACAGGCGTCACCCGCCACCAAGCCCGCCCATCTCCACGCCGTTGCCTGAATCGAAATCCCAAGGAGCAGTGAAATGACCGTTTCGACCGTCAAGACCGACAAGGCTTCCGCCGCCGTGCCGCCAGTCGCAAGGCCGATCGCCCCGGCGCACATCATCAAGGACGACGCCGAGGCGATTGCGGTTGCCCATGCGCTCGCCGCCGAATTCGTCAAGGACTCCTCCCGGCGCGACCGTGAACGGATCTGGCCGGTCGCCGAACTCGATGCCTTTTCGCAAAGCGGCCTGT
>NZ_RZPF01000940.1:0-2065 GCF_004022735.1 Mesorhizobium sp. M7A.F.Ca.AU.001.01.1.1 | reverse complement strand
TCGCCGCGCCATCCTCGGCGGGGCGAGAATCCTTCACCTGCGTATCTTCCGACTGGCAATAGGGACAGCGCATGGAGAAGCCTTTGGTTGGCGAATCTGGTGAAGCGAAAGGCTTAGAGGTTTTTGCAGCGATGGCAAAGTGTCGCCAACAGCTCCCTCGCCCTTCAGAGATAGCGAGGCGCAAGCAGGATTGCCAGCCTCGCCAGCAGCCGCACAGCGTACCGATGTCTTCAGGGAGCAACGTCGGCGGTCGGAAACCCGCACGATGCGCCGAGACTACGATAGGCCTTGGTGAAGCCGTCCATGGATATGCTTCCAACCGGCGCATCGCCGAAGGAGACGTCAAGCACCGATGCCCGGCGCATGGCGCGCAGGAGCGCCAGGCTGGTCTTGGACTGGTTGTCGACGGTCCAACTGAGCCGGCCGTTGACGGCGCCATCGGAATGGAGCTTGGCAGTGACGCGGCCCTTGTCGTCGCCGAAAGTGGCGGCAACCGACTTGCCGGCCGGCAAGGCCTTGTTGTCGACGGCGATCGTTACGGACGGGTAGGCATCCGGCGGCAGTGCATCGCCGTTCGTGATGATGAGCGTCAGAACGCCGCTCTCGCCGCCAGCGCCGATAAAGGCGGTCGAGGCCGCGCAGGTCTTGCGCAGATCCTCACCGGTGTCGACCTCGTCGACCAGGGTCGACCATCTGCCAAAGGTTTCGAGCTTGGGTGCCGTCTGGGCGGGCGCCGCGGGCTCGGGCTGAGGTGCGGGTTGCGCAGGAGCGGGTTGCGCGGGCGCGGCTTGAGCAGGGGCGGTTTGCGCCAAGGCGTTGCCGGGGAAAGGCCCGGCGATCAAAGCAGCCAGAGCGCCAACGGCGCCAAGGTCGGCGAAACGAAATGGTCGCATCATCAAGGCTCCTGTCGGTCGCCCCGGCCTGCTGAAACGACGCTTGTCGTTGCAGCAGGCCGCAAAACTTCCTATCGCGTCAGCCGAGATAGGGATAGAGCGGGAAGCGATCGGTCAGCGCCACGACCTTGGCCTTGACCGCTGCTTCGACGGCGGCATTGCCCTCGTCGGAATTGGCGACCTTGAGACCATCCAGCACTTCGGCGATCAGCTTGCCGATCTCCCGGAATTCGGCCTGGCCGAAGCCGCGCGTGGTGCCGGCCGGGGTGCCGAGACGCACGCCCGAGGTGACAAAAGGCTTTTCCGGGTCGAACGGAATACCGTTCTTGTTGCACGTGATGTTGGCGCGGCCCAGCGCCGCCTCGGCGCGCTTGCCGGTGGCGTTCTTCGGACGCAAATCGACCAGCATCAGATGGTTGTCTGTGCCGCCGGAGACGATGTCGAGACCGGTTTCCTTGAGGCTGGAGGCGAGCGCCTTGGCGTTGGCGGCAACGCTCTCGGCATAGACCTTGAAGCTTGGCTTCAGCGCTTCGCCGAAGGCAACCGCCTTGGCGGCGATGACATGCATAAGCGGGCCGCCCTGCAGGCCGGGGAACACCGCCGAATTCATCTTCTTGGCGATGTCCTCGTCATTGCACAGGATCATGCCGCCGCGCGGGCCGCGCAGCGACTTGTGCGTCGTGGTCGTCACGACATGGGCATGCGGCAGCGGCGACGGATGCACGCCGCCGGCGACCAGCCCGGCGATGTGCGCCATGTCGACCATCAGATAGGCGCCGACCGCGTCGGCGATCTCGCGAAAACGCTTCCAGTCCCAGACGCGGGAATAGGCGGTGCCGCCGGCCAGGATCAGCTTCGGCTTGGTTTCATGCGCGGTCTTCTCGATGGCATCCATGTCGAGCAGATGGTCGTCCTGGCGCACGCCATAGGAGACGACCTTGAACCATTTACCGCTCATGTTGACCGGCGAACCGTGGGTCAGATGGCCGCCGGAATTGAGGTCGAGGCCCATGAACGTGTCGCCCGGCTGCAAGAGCGCCAGGAAGACGGCCTGGTTCATCTGGCTGCCGGAATTCGGCTGGACATTGGCGAAGTTGCAGCCGAACAGCTTCTTGGCGCGCTCGATGGCCAGTTCCTCGGCCACGTCGACAAACTGGCAGCCGCCGTAGTAG
>NZ_RZPF01000939.1:0-2065 GCF_004022735.1 Mesorhizobium sp. M7A.F.Ca.AU.001.01.1.1 | reverse complement strand
ACCCCGGAAAGCCGTGGGAAAACCGCGATGCCTGGAAACGGCTGCTGGACATCAATTTCTGGGGCGTTGTGCATGGCGTGGAGGCCTTCGCGCCGCGCATGCTGGCCTCGGCCAGGCCGGGTCTGATCGTCAACACCGGCTCCAAGCAAGGCATCACCACGCCGCCCGGCAATCTTGCCTACAATGTCTCCAAGGCAGGAGTGAAAACCTTCACGGAAGGCCTGGCGCACGCGTTGCGCAACGAACCCGGCGCCCATGTCGCTGCCCATCTGCTGATCCCCGGCTTCACCTTTACCGGTCTGACCGAGGGTGCGACGGAAAAACCGGCCGGCGCCTGGACCGGCGAACAGGTTGTGGATTTCATGCTGGAATCCCTGACCAGGGGAGATTTCTACATCCTGTGCCCGGACAATGAGGCGGCCCGGCCGCTGGATGAAAAGCGCATGGCCTGGGCGATCGGCGACATCATCGAGAACCGCCCCGCTTTGTCGCGCTGGCATCCGGACCACAAAGGCAGTTTCGCAGCCTTCATGAAAGGCTGATCTTCAGGCCGCTTGCTTTTTCGACCCGCGCTTCTGTGCCACGGCCTTCTTCGCCGCGATGTCGGCGATCTGTTCGTCATGCCGCTTTGCCGCACGCTCGCATTTGGCGCGGATTTCCTCGACTTCGGATTCGGTCAGATGCTCGATGCCGATGAAGTGGTTGTGGCCCTTGCCGACCCGGATCAGTTCGTCGAGCTTGGCCTGGATCGCCGCGCCGTCGCGGTTCTGAGTGTTCTGGATCAGGAAGACCATCAGGAAGGTGATGATGGTCGTGCCCGTGTTGATGACAAGTTGCCAAGTGTCCGAAAAGCCGAAGAACGGACCGCTCACCCCCCAGGCGATGATGATGAGGCAACAGACGGCGAATGTCGGCGGCAGGCCGGCTATGCGGGCGACCCAGTTGGCAACCTTGGTGAAATGCTTTTCCATCTATCGAAATCCTCGACGCTGCGGCGCGATGAGAAACAATCAGCGACCGCTTCAGGTTCCCGATGCGAACAAATACCTCAGGTACAATTGCCTGCACGCATAGGGAGAATAGTCTGGAAAACACACCTTATGGGTTCAATGCCACAGTACTCCCGCAGGCAAGAGTGCCTGTTCCTTCCGCTTCACAGCGGTTTACCTCCAGCCCCTTCCGCTGCGCCACCCCCGCATGGCGGAAGGGGTTTCAGTCCGGAGAGCGCGGAGCATGGTTTCCCGAAAGCGCCGACCGGCAGAAGGACAGACGGTCGCTCCACTTTCCCGCAGATTGCTTGGCAGCGCCGGCCTAGGCCTGCTGATGGCCTGCGCGGCCGTGACCGCCAGGGCAGAACCATCAACAGCACCGGCTGCCGAAATAGCGACCGATCCGACAATCACCGGCAGTCTCGAAAGGCATTGGACCAACAACGCGCTGGACAGCGACCATGCGGTCAAGGACTGGTACACACTGTTGCGCGGTTCGCTGCAGCAGCAATGGGGCGACAACGACGCCAACGCGAAATTCAGCGCGGACTTCCAGGTAACGCATTACGACAAGACGTCGATCGAGGACGACCGCGGATTGTCGCTGTCGGCCGAGGCCTTCCGCCGGCTCGGCCCGGGCCTCGAACTGAGGGGATCGCTGAGCTATCGCGTCTCCAGCACCGGCGACAATCTGGATATCGGCCCGCTGACGCTGGGTACGCGCGAGTTCAAGCAGGTCTTCGGCGCCCAGACACAACTCGGCATCGACCTCGGCAACGCCACATCGCTGATCCTCGAGGCCGCCGACAGCTACGAAAAGCTCGGCGCGACGCATTTCCAGGAAGATCTCATCTTGCCGGCGAAGCTGCATGCCGACCGCAATCTCTTCCAGTTGGCGGCTCGGGTCACCCGGACAGTTGGCCAGCTTGCCTTCGGCGCGTCCGCGTCTGCGCTCTTCGCCAGCGTCGAGGAAATCGGTTACCCGCCGCTGTTCCTGTCGTTCAACGCCTATACGCTGCGCGCCGAGCTTTTCGTAGCTGTCGGCGGCCTCGAGGATCAGCGATGTGGCGTTGCCG
>NZ_RZPF01000938.1:0-2071 GCF_004022735.1 Mesorhizobium sp. M7A.F.Ca.AU.001.01.1.1 | reverse complement strand
CAGATCCCAACCGCATGACCGGCTATTATGATTTCCCGGCCAAGCCGCTCGATCTGCAAGGCGTGCTGAAAACGCTGGCGCATACCCAGCAGGTGCGCACCTATCTCGAATCGCGGCACCCGCAGAATGCGGAATACCAGGCGCTGCGCGTCGAACTGGAAGCGCTGCAGGCCAGTGCGGAAAACGAAATCGTCGTCGACCCCAAACTGTTGTTGAAGCCGGGCGAAACCAGCCCCGAACTGCCGAAGCTGCTGACCCTGATCGCGCGCAATCTCGATGACGAGATGGGCGGCGCCTATGGCGAGGTCCTGTCCAGGCTGGCCACCAGCGAAGTTTATGATCCGGAACTGATCCCGGTCATCAAGGCCGTGCAGCAAAAGGCAGGCATGAAGGGCGACGGCGTCATCGGCCCGCGCACCGTCGCGTCGCTGGCCGGAACATCCAAGGCCGACAAGTTGCTGAAGGTGGAAGTGGCGCTGGAGGAACTGCGCTGGCTGCCCTCCGATCTCGGCAGCCCGCGCGTCTTCATCAACCAGCCGGCCTTCACCGCGAGCTACATCGACAATGGCGAGGAAAAGCTCAAGACGCGTGCCGTCATTGGCCGGACCACCAACCAGACCTCCTTCTTCTACGACCAGATCAAGCAGGTCGATTTCCATCCCTATTGGGGCGTGCCCCAGTCGATCATCGTCAACGAGATGCTGCCGAGATTGCGCAACGATCCGGGCTATCTCGACCGGGCCGGCTATGAGGTGACGGATTCGCGCGGCAAGCGCATTCCTTCGTCGGCGGTCAACTGGGGCGCCTATGGCTCGAACATCCCATACAGCGTGCGCCAGCAGCCGAGCGAGGCCAACGCGCTGGGCGAGTTGAAGATCCTGTTCCCCAACAAGCATGCGATCTACATGCACGACACGCCGCAGAAATCGTTCTTCCAGCGCGATATGCGCGCGCTCAGCCATGGCTGCGTGCGGCTGCAGGACCCGCGCGGCATGGCGGCGGCGGTGCTTGGCACCTCCGTGGACTATATCGCCGAGAAGCTGAAGCACGGCCACGCGACCGAGAACGTGACACGCACGATCCCGGTCTATGTCGCCTATTTCACCGCATGGCCCGATCTGTCGGGCAAGGTCGAATATTTCGGCGACGTCTACGACCGCGACTCGCGGCTGAAGCAGGCCCTGGATGCCACGGAGGCGGTTCGCTCGCCTTCGAGTTGATTTAGCGCTCGAACAGTGGCCGTCGGAAGCCGGCGTCGCGCCCGGCGATCAGCCAATAGAGCAACCCGGCGACAAGGCCGGCAGCGGCAATGATGCCGATGTCGACCCAACGCTCCGGGTCCATGTCCTCCGGTGCGCTCGGCCAGATCAGGGCGAAGCCGCCGACTGCGGCGCCAGCGCCGAAAACCATGTGCAGCAGGACATTGCGCAGCGAGAAGAACTCTGCGATCAGCGCGAAGATCAACGTTTGCAGCGCGGTCACCACGATCGTCAGGAAATAGACGAACATGCCGAGCGGCGGCACCAGCAGCACCGCGATCGGCGAAACACCCATGACGTCGAAATAGTTGGGCGCATTGGGCAAGGAACTGAGCACGCCATAGATCACCGCCACGGCGATCAGGCCGACCAGCACCGATACGAAGTAGCCGGCCAACATCATCAATATGCGCTTCATCACGTGCTTTGCCGTCGCCATCCCCATCCCCCAATGCGGCGCCCGGAGCTATTCCAGGAAACGACAGTCAGCCATCAAAGCACGACTGACGCAAGGGGAGGCGCCCGCGCCAGGGCGATCGCCGAAGTTGGCGCCGGGAGCCTGTGACGCAGCCGAGAACGAATTCGCGTCGGAGCGTCCCTATTTCGGCTCCGCCGTCACAGGATCGTAGGTGATTTCGACCTTCGCCTTGTCCGCCGTGTAATAGGTGACGGTGTAGGCGCCGCTGTCCCAGTCGACCTCGTCCACATAGCGAAAGCCGTCGCGCTGCTCGACCTTGGCGATGATCTCCGACAGCTTCTTGGCATTGGGCGGCGGCAGCGGCTTGTCGTCCGCGGCCAAGGACGGCGCGCCG
>NZ_RZPF01000937.1:0-2081 GCF_004022735.1 Mesorhizobium sp. M7A.F.Ca.AU.001.01.1.1 | reverse complement strand
GTCACCGGCAGCGCCCCCGGCCAGGATCAGCGCCGAGAGTGTCAACGCATAGGCATTGGAAATCCACTGCGCCTCGGCAAGGCTTGCGCCGAGATTGACGCGGATCGCTGGTGTAGCGATGGCCAGGATGGAGCCGTCTATGAAGCCAAGCGCCGAGGCCAGAATTGCCGCGATCAGCACAAATCGTCGCCGCGACTGCGGACAAAACGTTCCATTCGTGACCGGATTGGTCAGCGGGACGGCGGCGGCTTCACTTGGTGAATGCATGAAACCTTGCTTAAACCCCTGGCGCACCGGCAACAACCAGCCAGTGGCTTGCTGTCGCTGAAACCAGCCGTTTGGCCAGGGTCGCACCCTGTCAGATGCAAATGGCGGCAACCATGCTAGGTTTCCGGAAGGTGCCGATGGGGAAACATCGATGAAGCGGCCACTTGAAGCATCGGCTGAGGGACGCGGCCGTATCGTCGGGATCACCGATGGCGTATTCGCCATCGCGCTCACCCTGATCGTTCTCGAAATCAGGGTGCCGGCGCACGAGGCGATCCATTCCGAACGCGAGCTGCTCGCCGCGATCGCCGCCCTGGCGCCGCGTTTCCTGACCTACGCCTTGAGCTTCCTGACGCTGACCATCTTCTGGTTTGGCCAGCAGGCGCAGCATGGTCTGATCGCCAAATCCGATCGACGGCTTGCCACGCTGAACCTTTGCTTTCTCGCCTTCATCGCCTTGCTGCCCTTCTCGACCGATCTTCTGGCCGACTTCCTCGAGTTCAGAACCGCGGTGCTGGTCTACTGGCTCAATCTGCTGGCGCTCGGCGTCACGCTGTTCGCGAGCTGGCGTTATGCGGAGAAAAGCGGCTTCGTAGCAGAGGATGTCGATGCGGAAACCAAACGCACGGTCTATCTGCGCATCATCAAGGCACAGATCCTGTGGGCGGTCGGCGCCGCACTCTCGCTTGTCAGTCCCTTGCTCGGCGTCGGCTTCATCCTGGTCGTGCAGTTGGTCTATGCCGCCGCGCTTCGCGGTTCACTGCTGCGCAAGGTTATCGGCTGAGGGCCCGCCGACAAACTCCACCGTCACGCCCGGCGAAACCAATTTGGCCAGCTCCCGCGCATCCCAGTTGGTCAGGCGTACGCAGCCATGGCTCTCGGTCTTGCCGATCTTCGACGGATCGGGCGTGCCGTGGATGCCGTAGGTCGGCTTATCCAGGGCGATCCAGACCGAACCGACGGGACCGTTCGGGCCCGGCGGAATGGTCAGGACCTTGTCGTTTTGACCCTGCTTGAAATTGATGCTGGGATTGTAGGTGTAGTTCGGATCGAGCGCCACGCGCGACACCGTGTGTATGCCGGACGGTGACGGCGTATCCGACGAGCCGATGGTTGCGGGATAGGCCGCGACCAGTTTGCCGCCGGCGTCATAGGCGAAAACCTCTTTCTTGTCCTTGTCGGCGACGATACGCGCCACCGGCGTCGAAACCAGCCTGCCGAAATTGGCGACCTTGATGATCGTGCCGGGACGATTGAAATCGACCTCCGGGTTGAGCGCCTTGAGATAATTCTCGTCCATGTGAAAGCGCTCCGCGAGCGCCTCGGTCACCGACGTATAACCCATGCGGTCGAGTTGCGCCTTCTGGCTGTAGTCTTCCGGGATCGACGCGACATAAGGACCGGCCGCGTCCTCCGCTGTGATCGTGTAATTGGCGAAGGCATCGCCGCCGGATTGCGCAAGTGCCGCCTGGATGGCGACCGCGTCGGTCGATCGCAGATTGGCGCCGGTGATCTGGTTGTAGGCGGCGAGCGCCTTGTCGACATTCGAACCGAAACGCCCGTCGATGACGCCAGGCGAAGCGCCACCCCGGTCGAGCAGCACCTGAAGGGCGGCGACATCCTGGCGCGCTCCCAGCGAAAGTGCCGGGGCAACGGTGGTCTTGTCGCCGGCCTTTGGCGGCAGAGCCGCCTGATCGGCGGGTGTCGTCGGCTGGGCAGGGTCTATCGCGGCCTCGTTCAGCGGCTGGCGCTTGATTGTACCCGGCTTAGCCGGCTGCGGCGCGTCGGGATAATTGTCGTCGTAATTGCCATCG
>NZ_RZPF01000936.1:0-2086 GCF_004022735.1 Mesorhizobium sp. M7A.F.Ca.AU.001.01.1.1 | reverse complement strand
GCCTCATCGAGCCGCTCTTTGAACATCCGCTTCAGATCCTTGTTGAAGCGCGCCCGCCCATCCACTTCGGAAGGCGGGATGGCCCTGTTCAGCGCATCGGTCAGAAGCGCGTTGTCGAGCGCGACCGACTTGATGTGCGGCGCCTTGAAGATCTTTTCGAGCTCGCTGCGCGAAAAATGGTTCCCGAACCATTTGCGCTTGTGCTTGTTGGCGACCAGCGTGATGCTGACCGCATTGCCGCGCAGCTCGCGGATCTTCTTGTAGAGCCGCTTGCCTTGCCGCAGCGACGCGACATTGAGTTCGAACACGATGAAGATCTCGTCGCTCGTCGACAGCACGGAATTGTGCCAGGGCGTTTCCAGATTGGGCAGGTCGATAACGATGTCGTCGAAGCGGTAGGCGACGAGGTCGAGCAGGCGGAAGACGAAATCGCTGCCATGCGGCTCGAACGGCAGTTGCGGCCGCTCGAATGCATAGAGGGTGAGGCCGGACGGGCGCGACAGCTTGATGACGTCCATCAGCTCGACATCGAGCCGCTCCGGCTGGCCGATGATGCCGGCAAGGTCGAACTGGTTGAACAGATTGAGATAGGCGCCGCAATTGGCGCTCTGGAAATCCAGGTCCACGAGACAGGTGGACGCCGCGCGCTCGCCCGATTTCGACGCCAGGAATTCGGCCGCCGACAGCGCCAGCGTCGTGGCGCCGGCGCCGCCGCTGGCGCTGATGAAGGTGATGATCCGGCTTTTGGTTCCCTGGTTGCCGGTGTCGTGGAAGGTCACCGCATTGAGCAGTTCCTTGCCGTCGAGCGGCTTGTGCAGCCAGTCCGAGGCGTTCATGCGCACCAAAACGCGCGTCTGCTCCGAGCTCAGCTCGTCGGAAACCGCGATCAGCGGCACGCTGGCCCACAGTGCGCGCGCCTCGACGATGCCGGGCCTGCCGAGCAGCTCGCCATTGCCGAGATCGAGGATGACGATGCCCGGGCGTGTGTCCGCCGGCGGTCCTTTCAGAAAATCGCTCGTCTCGGAAACCCTGACGTCATAGATCGCCAGCGCATCGAGCCGCGTCGCCACATCGCGCTTGAAATTCGGATCCGACGAAAACAGCGCCACCTGCTTGCGCTTGGTCGGCGTAACCTTGGTGTTGATGGCGTTCATGGCCAGGTACTCTTCATGTCTTCGCCCGTGACCGTGCTCAGCATGGAGGGCATTGTGATGTTGTTGAAGCCGAGCAGTCCGCCCAGGAAGAAAAACTGGAAGGGATGGTTGGTGATGCTCACCGTGATGGTCGGCACCGGTCCGCTGGGACGCGTCCAGTAGCCGAGGCCGGAAGCCTGGTATTGAATCCTGACTTCGGACTTGGCCAACATCGGCAGGAATGTCTGCATTCCGGGCCGGCTGCTGTTGCCGCTGAAAATGAAATTAAAGGCATCTTGGCTTACATTGAGGTTCTGGCACGTAGCGCCTGTGCCGCAAACGCAAGAGACGCTTCCAGCGGTGTTGGCGGTGCAGATATAGTTGTAAGTGTTTGCGGGTACCGCAGTGCCGACTTTAGTTAGGTCGGTCTGCGTTATCGTCTCGGCCAGGAGCCCGCTGGCGACAGGTGTAGAAATCTGCGCCAGCCTTGCGCCGGCTTGCACCGCCTTATTCCCGGCATTCCATTGGTAAAAGGCGTAGCCGAAATCGATGAAGCCAAGCAAAAGCGTCAACAGCAGCGGCATCACTATGGCCATTTCGACCATTGTCGTTCCGGACTGGCTAGCCCAAAACTTGGTGCGCCCCATCACCATCCAATGACCCGTTCCTGATGGGATACACTGAGGGTCAGGGCTCCAAAGCCAAGATACGACCAGAATCCAACGTCCGGATAAGAATAGGAGGTGCTGACGTCCACGACATCGACTTTGGTCGTGCTGCTGAGATAAAGTTGCGTGCCCGTGGCGGCATCAACCGCGTCCAGCGAGACCGCCTTGGTGATGTCAACCGCCGCCGGCAGCCATCCGGTCACTCTGGCGCTGCCGTTAGCGACCGCCCCATTGGCAGCAAGGTTCTGGGCTCGGCCCTTGCAAGTCGCCCAATCGCTGCTGCAT
>NZ_RZPF01000935.1:0-2099 GCF_004022735.1 Mesorhizobium sp. M7A.F.Ca.AU.001.01.1.1 | reverse complement strand
GGGTCGCCGAAGCCTCGAAAAGACTGGAGGTAGCGGCGGGATAAGCGGTGTGGAACAGGTGAATCCCGGCGGACTCGGCTCGCCGCCAGCGTCCGTCAGCCTCGGCCAGGAAATCTATGCCTTGGCCGAACGTCTGTTTCCGATCTGCAGGAGCATCACCGGAGATGGTGTGCGACAAACGCTGGACGTCTTGTCGGGGCACATCGATTTGGAACGGCATGAAGTGCCGACCGGGACACAGGTTTTCGATTGGACCATTCCCAAGGAATGGAACATCCGCTCGGCAAGCATCACAGGCCCGGACGGACAAACGGTCGTGGATTTCGCTGACTCCAACCTGCACATCGTCAACTACAGCGTACCCTTCAAGGGGATACTGCCGCTCGAAGAATTGAGGCCGCATATCCATACGCTGCCGGAACAACCGAAGGTGATTCCCTACCGCACTTCCTATTACACCCCGACATGGGGCTTCTGCGCAGCCCATGACCGTGTGGCCAACATGCCCGACGGTCTCTATCGGGTGGAGATCGATGCCGAATTCAAAGACGGCAGCCTCGCCTACGGAGAATACCTGCACCGCGGGCAAACAGAACGGGAATTCCTGCTTTCGGCGCACATTTGCCATCCCTCACTCGCCAACGACAACTGTTCGGGCCTGGCCCTGCTGGCAGCGCTCGCAAGAAGCCTGAAGGCAAGGGAAACACGATACAGCTATCGCTTCCTGTTCGCCCCGGGCACCATCGGCGCGCTCGCGTGGCTGTCGCGCAACGAGGACCGGACATGTCTCATCGACCATGGTCTGGTGCTGTCATGCGTTGGTGACGCAGGAAGCCCGGCATACAAGCGCAGCCGCCGCGGTGACGCGCTCGTCGATCGCGCCATGGCACACGTGCTCGGGCGTCTAGCTGGGGCAAAGATGCTGGATTTCTCCCCTTACGGTTATGACGAGAGGCAATATTGCTCGCCGGGCTTCGATCTTCCGGTCGGCATGTTCCAGCGGAGCGTCCACGGCACATTCCCCGAATACCACACGTCGGCCGACAATCTTGACTTCATCAGGCCGGAGCATCTCGAGGATTCCTTCCGCATCCTGACGGACGTAATCGACATCATCGAAGAGGACTGGACGCCGTTGAACCTCTTGCCTAAAGGCGAACCGCAACTCGGCAAGCGCGGCCTCTATGCAGCCCTGGGAGGGCAGAAGTCGTCGGGCGCAACGTCGATGTCGCTGCTTTGGGTGCTAAACCTTGCCGACGGGCAGCATTCGCTTCTGAGCATGGCGGAGCGTTCGAACCTGCCGTTCAAGGAACTCGCCGCCGCCGCCAGACTGTTATTGGGACATGGTCTTTTGGCAGCAGCCTCATGAGGCCGAGGCGCCGGTTCGCCGTCTGACAAGGGGCCAGGACTTGTCCCTTTCCGACATTGCTGTCGGCATCAATGGCCAGCGGATCGAAAAGGCCGGGTCATTGTAGAGGACGCCCGTCGACGCGTGGGGCGCATAGAACTGCGATATGAGATAAGAGACCTCGGTGCCGTCCGTAAGGGTCTGCAGGCCGTGCGCGAATCCGGCGGGGATATAGACCTGCTTCATGTTCTCGGATGTCAGCTCGAAGCCAAGCCACTTGTAGCGTGTCGGTGAATTCGGGCGCAGGTCCACGACGACATCAAAAATAGCGCCGCGGACACAGGAGACCAGCTTGACCTCGGCGTAAGGCTCCTCTTGGTAGTGTAGCCCCCTGAGAGTTCCCTTTTGGACCGAACAGGACCGGCTGTGCTGGACAAATCGGGTCGCCAGACCGCAATCCGCCATCTCCTTTTCGCAGAAAAGACGGGTGAAAAAACCACGGTCGTCAACCATCAGTGTAGGCTCGATCAGCCAGACACCTTGAAGCTCCGTTTCGGTAAACAGCATGCACTTGGATCCCCCGTGCCGAGCAAGACCGGCGCGGCAATTGTCAGCGTCGCCAGCCGACGCTGGAAGGGCTACCTAAGCCTTAGGTGGCCTCTTCGATAGCGGTATATCCGGATGACGGCTTTCCCCGTTCGGCGGGCCTCGCGCCGGCATTGCCGCCGCCCGCTCGCTATTAGGATTAAGG
>NZ_RZPF01000934.1:0-2111 GCF_004022735.1 Mesorhizobium sp. M7A.F.Ca.AU.001.01.1.1 | reverse complement strand
GGCATTCGGCGGCGTATCAGGGCCAGCTTCAATGAGCAGCACGCGAGCGCCATAGGCGGAGAGCCTGCTCGCCATCACGCATCCAGAGGAGCCACCACCCACGACGATATAATCGAAAACCACGCAAACTCGCAAATGTCTGAGTCGGGCAAAAATCTAGCAGACGGCGAGCAAGCAAAAACGCGCAATTATCTTGCAGGACGCAGGAAATCAGCGCATTCTTAAGAGATTCGCATTATGGCGGCCTCCCAACGGGGCGGAACGTTTAAACATGACCTTGCCAGCAGTCCATCAGGGCTGAAGGCGATGCCGGAGCGTCGTGACTTAAGTGGACAAAGCGCATCGCGACTGAAGGGGACAAACCTATCGCGAGATACATCAGAATGCAGCCCGGTAGGTCCAGAAGTGCTTTTGCAGCATCGCGCTGACGAGGCCGTTGTAAGGAGCAGAATGATGCTTCGCCTTGCGCTCCATCGCCGCTTTAGCGGTACGAAAACTCCCGTCCCAATCATGGCCGGCGGGCAAGGCGGCTGACCCTTGCGCCAGTCATCGGTGAATCGGATCAACCAGTTGTTGAATGCGCGTAAGATTGCGCGTTCTATACATCGATTGGCACCGCCAAGGTTACCTTCGTGCGATCCATCACAATCATCGTGCTGTAATTTCTAACAGCCGGGCTATCAAAGAAGAAACGCCTCGAGAATGCGTCGTACTCTGCCAAGTCACGCACGGAGAGAAGGAGAACGAAATCGGCGTTACCGGTGACCGCATACGCGCTCATTACTTCAGGCGCCTTCTGTAGAGACTGCTTGAAGCGATCGATGACGTCGGAACGATAGCGCTCAATGTCGACCAAGACCAGCATCATCAGGGACCTGCCCACCGCCTCAGGCGACACGATTGCAACATCAGCCTCAATTACGCCAATTTGTCGCAACTGCTTCAATCGCCGCTGACAGGCCGTGGGCGATATACCGGCCAGTTGGCCCAATTCTTCCGTTGTTTGGCGATTGTTGCGCTGAACAGCGCTTAAGATTTTCAGATCTATCCGATCCAATTCCATGGTCATTCTCCGGAATAGCTGCAATTTGCGCAGAAAAACTGCGATATGCACTCGACTGTAGCCTCAACCCCGCGCAGACGGAAGCCCAAACGATCAGGCCAGGCATGGGACCAAAGTCGGCTATCGTCCTCGACGTCAGTTATAGCCATTGGCCGAAGAGTGCTGTCCACCATCGCCCAACTGACAATGGCAGCCGACGGTCAAAAGCCGAGGCCTTGCGCCCAGTTCGGCCGAGGAAACGTCTCGGAACTTAAACGCTAAGCCGACTGGACGATGATGATAGGGGGGACCTCTATTTCCGCGCTTCGGCTTCCATTCGTTGGCTCACGCTGCCAAGAGTCTCATCTGTGTATAGGGAATCGAGCGCTAGGTTCGCCTGCCCCGGTTGCTGCATCAAATGCAGCCGTCTTGAGGTGGTTGGGAAAAATCGTCACCGCAGCCACACAAACCGCCGGCCTTATGCAACCTGCCGGCAATTTCGCATAATTACTGCATCCCGCCGCTCAGAATTTGCGCAAGGCGCCCAATGTAGCGCGCTATTGTCTCACAACGGCACCTACACGCCACTTCATAAAGCAGAAGAGGCCTGGCTTTGCAGGCTTCAGATTGAGGAGTTCGCCTATGAGCAAGCAATTCGCACCTGAAATGGATGCAGGTCTCGCGGTTTTCAATCGCCTGGAGTCTGAGGTGCGCAGCTACGTCCGCGCCTTCCCCGCCCTATTCGATCGCGGAGTCGGGACCACTCTCATCGCTGCAGACGGTCGGGAATATCTCGACTTTTTCGCCGGTGCAGGCGTTTTGAATTATGGGCACAACAACCCCGTCATCAAGAAGGCGCTGCTGGATTATATCGAGCGCGACGGAATTGTGCATGGGCTGGACCTTGCCACGACGGCCAAGAAAGCCTTCATCGAAGCTTTCGAGCGATACATTCTCAAGCCTCGTGGTCTGACATACAAATTACAGTTTCCCGGCCCCACAGGTACGAACGCGGTCGAAGCGAGTCTAAAACTGGCTCGCCAGGTGACCGGGAGATCGAACATCGTCT
>NZ_RZPF01000933.1:0-2113 GCF_004022735.1 Mesorhizobium sp. M7A.F.Ca.AU.001.01.1.1 | reverse complement strand
CGCCTATCGCGCCGCGCTCGCCGAGACCAAGCTGTCCGATATCGTGGCCACCTACGCGGCAGAAGGCGATCCCAGGTCGCTTGCTGCGAGCTGCGCCTTTGTCGAGCGCCACCAGCGGCCGCAGAAATCCAGTTAACTCCAAAACCTCAAAACCCAAGCAGACGTGAAAGGACGAGACGATGAAACAGAGGCTGCAATTTTTCGCCAAGGCGCCGGAGATCATGAAGGCGGTGTCGGCGCTCAACAAGGCGGTGGACGAATGCGGGCTCGAGGTGAGCCTGCTGCACCTGATCAAGCTCAGGGCTTCGCAGATCAATGGCTGCTCGTTCTGCGTCGAGATGCACAGCCGCGAGGCCAGGCGCGACGGCGAGACCGAGCAGCGGCTCTATCTGGTTTCAGCCTGGAAGGAATCGCCGCTGTTCTCGGAGCGTGAACGCGCGGCTTTGGCCTGGACCGAAGCCGTCACCCTGATCGCCAACAACGGCGTGCCGGACGAACTTTATGCACGTACGCTGGAGCATTTCTCAGAAGAGGAGCTGGTCAAGCTGTCCGTTGCGCTCGGCATGATCAACACCTGGAACCGGCTGTGCATCCCGTTCCAAGCCATACATCCGATGCCGGCGGCCAAGGCTGCCTGATTGTCCAATCATGTTGGGAGCGCCGTGGAGAGCGCGCTCCCACTGCCTTAAACCTTTAAAGGGGAGAGTTTGATGCCTGCGGATTTGCCTTCGACCTTGTTGTTTCTCGCTCGCCTGCTGCTCGGCGGCGCCTTCGTTTTCGCCGGCCTGCGCAACATCCAGAACGCGGCCTTCCTGACCCAGCTGATGGCCGCGCGCGGTGTGCCGCAGGCGCGGTTGGCACTGTGGACTGGTATCGTGCTTCAGGTCGCCGCCGGTGTGCTGGTCATCGCAGGATTGTGGACGGCACTCGCGGCCACGGTGCTGCTGCTGTTCCTCATCGTCGCCACGCCGATGTTCCACAATTTCTGGGACCATCAGGGTCCGGACCGTGCGTCCCGCATCAATGGCTTCGTCGGGAATGTTGCCCTGAGCGGTGGCTTTCTGACCCTGATCGCGCAATCCGTTTGACGCACAGTTCCATGCCGACTGCGGCCTCTGGTGCCGACGGCTCGACCATAAAATCGGAACCAATCGAGCCGTTGACGCATTTCACACCTGCATGCCCAGCATCCAGGATGAAATATGAAAATCGCCCATGTCGCGCCGCTTTATGAATCGGTGCCGCCAAGGCTCTATGGCGGCACCGAGCGCATCGTCTCGTATCTGACCGAAGCGCTGGTCGATCTGGGTCATGAGGTGACGCTGTTTGCCAGTGGCGACAGCCAGACCTCCGCGAAGCTGGTACCCAGCCGGGAACGCGCGTTGCGCCTCGATCCGCGTCCGCTCAAATCCGAGATCGCGGCGCATCTTTCGATGCTTGCGCAGGTGAGGGAACGGGCGTCGGAGTTCGACGTCATCCACTTCCACCTCAGCCACTTCCTGCATTTTTCCTTCTTTGAGGATATTGCGGAGCGGACGGTGACGACGCCGCATGGCAGGCTGGATTATGTCGACCTGGCGCCGGCCTATGAACGGTTCCCGCGCTTTCCCCTGATTTCCATTTCGCACAGCCAGAAGGCGGGCCTTGCCAACGCCAACTGGTTGGCGACGATCCATCACGGATTGCCGACTGCTCTCTACGAGCCGACGTTCGAGACGGCCGCCGAAGAACCCTACCTTGCCTTCCTCGGCCGGTTCTCACGCGACAAGCGCCCGGATCGCGCCATCGAGATCGCCTTGCGTTCGGGGCTCAAGCTCAAGCTCGCGGCAAAGATCGGCGACGACGATCGCGCCTATTTCCGTGAGGTGGTCGAGCCTTTGATCGATGGCGATCGCGTTGTCTATGTCGGTGAGATCGAGGAAAACCAGAAGGCGGAATTTCTCGGCAAGGCGGCAGGCCTGCTGTTCCCGATCGACTGGCCGGAGCCGTTCGGCCTTGCCGCTATCGAGGCAATGGCCTGCGGCACACCGGTCATCGGCTGGAGTTGCGGTGCGCTGCCGGAGATCATCGATCAAGGCGTCACCGGTTTTATCGCTGACACAATGGATAGCGC
>NZ_RZPF01000932.1:0-2115 GCF_004022735.1 Mesorhizobium sp. M7A.F.Ca.AU.001.01.1.1 | reverse complement strand
CCTGATCGCCGCCCACCGGGCCATCGAATCGATCACGCTCGACCGAGGTGCGGCCCACCTCAAGGACGAGTTCATGCCGCGTTACGCCGAGCTGATCTATAACGGCTTCTGGTTTGCGCCCGAACGGCTGATGCTGCAGGCGATGATCGACAAGAGCCAGGAAGACGTCGAGGGCACGGTGCGGCTCAAGCTCTACAAGGGCAACGTCATGGTCACCGGCCGCAAGTCGAAGAAGACGCTTTACTCCGATGCGCTGGTCACTTTCGAGGATGACCGTGGCGCCTATGACCAGAAGGACGCCGCCGGCTTCATCCGCCTCAATGCACTGCGGCTGAGAACGCTGGCAGCGCGCAACCGCGCCAAGTAGGGCGGATGCGCGGTTTCGGTCGCTGCCTGGCGCCGCTGGTTGTTCTGGCGACGCCGGCCGCCGGCCAGGAGTTCGACCCCGCCTCTCTTGACCTTCCCGCGCTGATCGAGTGCAGGGCGGACGTTCCGACTTACAACGACTTTGCCCTGTGGCTGTCCAGCGCACCGGGTGCCGTTGAAACGCTTGGCTGGAAGGAGGTTGCCTCCGCCAATCCGTTTCTCAGCCAATACGAACTGCCGGCCAAAATCCGCGTGTTCAACCGCGAGACAGGATCGATCGTGTTTACCGCTGCGGGGCCGATGGCCGTGCTCGACGGCGTTGCCGCGCCGGAGCTTGCAAAAGAACTCGACGTCATGGCCGTGTTTTCCACGCCGCAAAAATTCCTTGGCGAAAAGGTCGTTGTCCAAAGCACCGAAGAGTCGGAAGGATTGACCTTCTCCACCGACGTCAAGCTCAACGTCTCGACCGTCGAGTCCCATCCCGGCAAGACCCTGGCCGGCTGCTCCTACACGCTCGAAATCAAATAAAAACCCGGCATTCACGCCGGGTTTTCGATCAAGTCAAAAATGGCCGGGGCCTTCTGCCCGGTGCATGTTCCGTCAATCGCCGTCGATCGCCGTGGCAATGCGGGCGATGGCCTGCTGATAGACGCTCGCGGAATTCCAGCCGGCAATCGCGCCCATATTCGCACTCGCGCTCGCACCTGCCCGCCAGCCATGGCCCTTGAGGAAGTTGGCAGTGGAAGCCAGCGCCGTGCCCTTGTCGCGCAGGTTTCCGCCGCCGACGCCATATTTCAGGACGTTTCCTGGCAGGAACTGCGTGTGTCCGATCTCGCCATGCGCGGCCCCGACCGACGAGGCTGTCAACGCCCCGCGATCGACCAGCTTCAGGGCGGCGATCGCATGCGGGTAGAAGAACCCCGGGCGGCGGCAATCATAGGCAAGCGTCAAAATCGCAGAGACGGTGTTCTGGTTGCCCATGGCCGAACCGAAGCCGGTTTCCATACCCCAGATGGCCAGCAACACGCCCGGCGACACGCCGTAATTCGCTTCGATCTTGGAGAACAGCGCCGCATTCGACTTTTTCAGCGACCGGCCCTTGGAGATAATCGCCGCGCCGCCGCGCCGCCGCATGAAATCGTCCACCGAGCCGCTGAAGGCCTTGTGAATGCCGCGGTCGACGGAGATGGTCTTTGTCGCGTAGTTCGCCCCGGCCAGAGCGGCCAGCCCCTTGGCGCCCACACCTTCCGACCTGGCCTGCGCGGCAAAGTCCTGCTTCCAGGCCTCGAAGCCGGCGCCGGTCTTGCCGCAGCTGGCCGCTGCCTGTGCGCCCGTCGCCAGCGCAAGCACCGCCATCGCGGCCGCTGCAAACATCTTTCCCTTGGCAAGAATTGCCATGTTGATCTCCTGGTTGCCTGAATCACGTCCCAATTGCGAACTTGCCAGCGAAACGCGCACTTGTCACTGTCACCGCTGCAATGCTGGCGAATGCCGTGGAATTTGCCTAGGATCAAGTGATTATTGTGGCAAGGGGGCTGCATGCAAGACGTTGATGTCGTCATCATCGGCGCCGGCTCGGCGGGTCTTGCCGCTGCCAAAACCCTGCAGGCGGCGGGGCTTTCCTTCACGCTGCTCGAAGCGATGGACCGAATCGGCGGGCGAGCCTGGACCAGCGACCAGCATTTCGGCGTGCCTTTCGACATCGGCTGCGCCTGGCTGCATGCCGCCGACCGCAATCCCTATTTTCCC
>NZ_RZPF01000931.1:0-2118 GCF_004022735.1 Mesorhizobium sp. M7A.F.Ca.AU.001.01.1.1 | reverse complement strand
ATCCAGTCCTGTGCGTCGAGCAGGACGAAGCGGTCGACCGCGCCTGCATCCTTGCCGGCGAGAAACTCGATCAGATTGGCATGGTGGATGGCGACGCGGCCGACATTGCCGCGGATGGTCTCGTAATTCTGCTTTTCGAGATAGGCGGGCAGGGCGGCCTCGCCGGGGTTCGGATAGCGGCGGGCAAAGGCCTGCCAGGCGAAGTAGTTATTCTCCAGCGGAAAATCGCAAGCGAGTTTTTCCAGCCGGGCTTTCAGCACGCTGGCCATGGTGCCGTCGCCAGAAGTGATCAGCGAATCGTACTGCGCCGGTGGAATGCCGAGGCCGAACAGCGAAGCCTTGCGCGACGTCGCCCATCTCAAAAGCTTGTTGTCGAAGACCGGCGCCAACTCCTCGTTGAAGAAGCGGCGCTGCTCGCCGATGTTCCTGGCCTGCATGATGCCGGCTGGGTCGACGCCGAAGAATTTTCCCGTGCGATGGCCCATGGCGATGAACAAGCCGAGCAGGCCGGTCTGGTAGAAATTGCGGTCGAACACAGTGATGCGACGGCGCCCGCGCCAGTTGCGGCGCTCCCAGTAGTGACGGCTGACAGGATCGAGATGCGGCGCGATGAAACGGTCATACGCTTTCGAATTGTGGCTGGTGTCGGCGGCGCCGAAGAAGCGGAACAGATCGCCCTGCGATGGCAAATGGCGCACCGCCTCCAGCTTCATGCGGTTCAGCGCGATGTGCGCGGTGTTGAGGTCGACGGCGTCGACCCGGGCCGGCGAGCGCGTGAGGTAGGCCAGGATGTTGCAGCCGCCGGAGGCGATGGTGACGACGCGGTGGCCCTGGCCAAGCTGCATCGCCTCCATGTCGACATCGGGGTCTTCCCAGATCTGCGGATAGACGAGGCCGGAGAACAGGAAGGCGAACAGCCGCTCCGAAATGCCGGCCTTCGACAGCGGGCGGTTCTGATAGACGGCCTTTCCAACTTCCTTGCCGCGGCGAAAAACCAGATCTGCGGAAACGTCCGTCATGGCAAGATGATTCCCCATTTGCTTTGCCGCAAGCGGGTAGCGCAGGCTCATGACAGGCCGGTGACAGCCGGTTGACGCCGGTCGATCCTTGCTGATCTCGATAATGTCTTCGAAAGTGCGGCGGTGCGCGTCTCGACATGGACCGCGCGCTTTTTCATCGAATCTGATTGCAAATAGTCATACGTCGGCCGGCTTCGGCAA
The DNA here is from genome assembly GCF_004022735.1 of Mesorhizobium sp. M7A.F.Ca.AU.001.01.1.1. Lineage (NCBI taxonomy): Bacteria > Pseudomonadati > Pseudomonadota > Alphaproteobacteria > Hyphomicrobiales > Phyllobacteriaceae > Mesorhizobium > Mesorhizobium sp. M7A.F.Ca.AU.001.01.1.1. Next base: position 898 of record NZ_RZPF01000931.1, on the reverse strand, counting down.
GCAGGCCAACAGGACCAGTGCGCTCGATGAAGGGGTAGAGTTGCGAAGCCCGGTTGGAAGTTGTGTCGCCACAACGCTATATTCCGTGAACTGAATGTACGACAGCAGCAAGCTATACTCGACAGTCAGGAAGCCGCGCATGCTTGTCTTTTGGCGAGTCGGCATCCAGGCTGCGACATTGTCGTGGCAGAAATATTCCGGGGGTCGCCATTTCCCGATTTCACCCCCGCCAGCGGGACGATGCCGCCGGAGGGCCGATATACGAAGAGGTCTGTCGCCAGATCGGCAATCTTTTTATCTGAAGATGGTTCGTCCTTCTAGCCCTCTTTTTTGCGAAAAACTTCGTTTATCCCACGGTTTGATTTGATTGCATCCATTAATTTTGGAATCTGGTCCCAATATTCGCTGTAAGAAAAGCAATCTATTAGTTTACTGAACGCATACCACGTGTTTATTTTTTCCGGATCGTCTTTATTTTTGTTTTGGAAAATTGATTGTGCTTCTATGGATAGTTTTTCAAGATGCTCTTCCAGGGAATTGAATTCCCAGTCATCTAAATTCCCATCACCGGTTCTTCTAAGAGATTGTTCCTCCGAAATTCTCCCCGACACTTTAGTGATTTTCATAGCAGTTTTTATAATTTCATCTTCGCTTTTAGCCGTATGAAGGGCAAGGACGGTCACGAGATTCAGCATTTCGCTATGTCTAAACAAAATTGAACGTCTAGGAATTTCTCTTGTTTCTTGAACTCTCTCCATCTCTTTCACTGTTTCCTTGGAAACCAGTTCTTCGTCCTCGCTGGATACGAAGGCTAAAAAGCGCGATGGCGAATATGCGTAGAACAACTGGCCAGTCGCTTCGAAAAACTCGTGCCTGAGTTCAGGCATTGGTCCTGTCT
>NZ_RZPF01000092.1:0-12608 GCF_004022735.1 Mesorhizobium sp. M7A.F.Ca.AU.001.01.1.1 | reverse complement strand
CGGCAGGCAAGACCGACAAGCCGCTCAATCCGGCCTTCGACAAACTGGTCAAGCCGACGAAGACCTTGCTGTTCAGCCCGCAAGAGGTCGCCGCCAACCGCAAGGCCTGGGTCGATGAATGGCTGGCGGCGATGAGCAAATAGGCAGCGCGATGGCGCCGGCGCATTCCACGGATTCCCGCGTCAGTGCCGGCATTGTCGCGCTCGCTGCAATCGCGCTGCTGATCGGCGGCGCGTTTGCCGGCCTGCTTTTCGAGGGCGCCCATGATTTCTCGGGCGCCTGGGCAGCCTTCGATCCCTATCTGCTTCGCGTCATTCGCTTCACGCTCTGGCAAGCGGTCCTGTCGACGCTGCTTTCGGTCATCCCGGGGCTGTTTGTGGCGCGCGCTCTGTCGCGGCATCCACGTTTCTTCGGCCGCGCCTTCATCCTGCAGATCTTCGCCGTGCCGTTGGCGCTGCCGGCCATCGTTGCAGCGCTCGGCATCCTGGCGCTTTATGGCCGTGCCGGCTACTTCGCCGGCGTGCTTGCCGTTATCGGCGGCGGAAGCTGGCCGGGCATCTATGGCCTGTCCGGCATTCTCGTCGCCCATGTCTTCTTCAACCTGCCGCTGGCGACGCGGCTGTTCCTCGAGGCGCTGCAGACCATACCGGCCGACCAATGGCGGCTGGCGAGCCAACTCGGCATGGCGGCCCGGCCGGCGTTCCGGCTGATCGAATGGCCAACGCTGCGCGCCGCACTGCCCGGCGTCGCCGGGCTTGTGTTCATGCTCTGCATCACATCCTTCACGATCGTGCTGACGCTCGGCGGCGGGCCGGCCGCGACGACGCTTGAGGTCGGCATCTACCAGGCGCTGCGCTTCGATTTCGATCCCGCACGGGCCGTTGCACTGACGCTGCTGCAGATCGCCTTGACCTTTATCGTGGTGCTGGCACTGACGCGGCTAGGCGCCAATGTGGTCGGCGACACCAATTTGCCGGTCGCGCAACGCCGCTATCTCTCGGTCAATCGGAGCGAGACCTGGTTGAACGCGCTACTCATCGTCCTGGCGCTGCTGTTCGTTGTCGGGCCGATGGCGGCAACCGTGATGGCCGGATTGAGTGCCGATCTCGCCCGCTTGGCCGGCGAGGCCACTGTCCGGCAGGCAACGCTGACCAGTGCGGCGCTCGCCTTCCTGTCGGCGCTGCTTTCGGTGATGCTGTCGCTGGCGCTGACCATGGCGCGGCGGGCACTGGCGCTGAACCGCCGTGCCGGCGCAAAGACACTGCTCGAACACGCCACCGATACAGGCGCCGGTTTTGTCCTGGTCGTGCCGCCGATCGTCGTCGGCGCCGGCTGGTTCCTGTTGTTGCGCCATGTCGGCGATGTCTTCGCCATCGCTCCGGTCATGGTCGTCACCGTCAACGCGGTGATGGCGATGCCGTTTGCGCTCCGCGCCGTGCGTCCCGCCTATGATGCAGCGAGCGAGCGTCACGAACGGCTCTGTGCACAGCTCGGCATTGCGGGCTGGAACCGGCTGATGCTGGTCGACTGGCCGTCGCTGCGGCGACCGCTCGCCACGGCCTTCGCTTTCGCCATGGCGCTGTCGCTCGGCGATCTCGGTGTCATTGCCTTGTTCGGCAGTGATTCCGTGCAGACATTGCCCTACCTTCTTCTGGCTCGGATGGGCAGCTACCGCACCGAGGATGCCGCCGGCCTCGCACTGCTGCTCGGCCTCGTCTGTCTCGCGTTGATCGTGGCGGCGCACTGGCTGGGAAGGGAGGAGGTCCGTGATGCGTGAAAAGGCGGCCAACGGGCTCGCGAAGGGCGCGCCGGTGCGGCTGGACAAAGTGTCGTTCAGCTATGGCAGCTATGGCGAGGCGCCGCTTGTTTTCGATGTCGAGTTTGCCGCGGCGACGATCACCGCCATCATGGGGCCGAGCGGTTCGGGCAAGTCGACACTGCTCAATCTGGTCGCCGGCTTCGAGACCCCACGGTCGGGCCGCGTGCTGGTCGGCGGTGTCGATGTCAGCGCCGAGCCGGCCTCGGCGCGGCCGGTGTCGATGGTGTTCCAGGAGAACAATCTCTTCGCGCATCTTTCCGTCGAGCAGAATGTCGGGCTCGGCCGCTCGCCATCCCTGCGGCTGACCGAGGCGGACCGCGCTGCGGTCGCCGAGGCGCTTGCGCGCACCGGTCTTGCGGGCAAGGAGAAACGCCTGCCGCGCGAGCTCTCCGGGGGCGAACGCCAGCGCGTCGCCCTGGCCCGCGTGCTGGTGCGCGACCGACCGGTGTTGCTGCTCGACGAGCCCTTCGCTTCGCTCGGACCGGCTTTACGCGACGAGATGCTGGATCTGGTTGCCGCCGTTCATGCCGAACGCGCCATGACAGTGCTGTTCGTCACCCACCAGCCGGAGGATGCACGCCGCATCGGCGAGCATATGGTGTTTGTCGACAATGGGTTGGTCGCCGCCACCGGCAAGGCTGATGATTTCTTCGCCGGGGCTGGTCCGGAGGCGTTCCGGCGCTATATCGGCGCGGGTGCCGGATATTCCACATCACGCGATGTTGCCCGGAAGCGGACATAATTTACGGTCAAACCGGCTCCAGGCGATGTGGCGTTTGCTTGCCATGACCGGGGGAGTGTGGCTAGGTCCGCCCTACCGGTCCGGCACAGGCCGTGATTTGCCTGCAGTATCCGGCGCCCGCCCCTGGGATGGGCCGCGGATACTGCAGCAGTTTGAGATATGGCACGTGAACATTCTGAAGATCGTCCCCGATTTTCAATGTCATGTGCCGGGACCCGAAAGGAAGCCGTTCTGGCGATCGGCGCTAACACATTGGGAATGAAACCGCTGGCGCGCTTTCTCGCGCTGGCCGGCTTTGCCGTGGCGTTGGCAAGCTGCCAGATGTTCACGCCGCCGGAGGTTCAGGAATCCGGCTTCCAGCCTTCCGACAAGCCGATCACGGTGGACAATGTCGGCGCCAACAACAAGCTCGCCGAATTGGCCAGGGCGCAGCATCCGCGCATCCTGGCGACCTATGGCGGCGAATATTCCGATCCCAAGCTCGAGCGCATGGTCGCCAAGGTGGTCGGTAGTTTGACGGTGGTGTCCGCCAACCCGACACAGACCTATCGCATCACCATTTTGAATTCGCCCAATGTCAATGCCTTCGCGCTGCCGGGCGGCTATCTCTACATCACGCGCGGCCTCCTGGCGCTGGCCAATGATTCGGCCGAGCTTGCAGCTGTCATCGCGCATGAGATGGGCCACGTCACCGCCAATCACGGCTTGCAGCGCCAGCAACTCGAGGCAGAGGAAGGCCTGGCGACCAAGGTGGTTTCCGATGTGCTCGGCGACAGCCCGACCGCCAAGGCGGCGTTGATCCGCGGCAAGCTGAGGCTCGCGCAATTCTCGCGCAACCAGGAGCTGGAAGCCGACGCCATCGGCATCAAGTCGATCGGCGAGGCCGGCTACGATCCTTTCGCCGCCGGCCGCTTCCTGCAATCAATGTCGGCCTACACCGATTTCCGCTCGATCAGCGGCGCCACCGACGCCAGCCTCGATTTCCTGGCCACGCACCCCAATACGCCGCAGCGCATCGATCTGGCGCAGCGCCATGCCCGCCAGTTCGGCGCGCCGGGCGTCGGCACGCGCGACCGCGATTCCTTCCTCGCCGGCATAGACGGCCTGCTCTATGGCGACACGCCGGAAGAAGGCTATGTACGCGGCGAAACCTTCCTGCATCCGGGCCTTGGCGTTTCGTTCACGGTACCGGACGGCTTCATCATCGACAATTCGGCGGCAGCGGTGACGGCCACCGGCCCCGGCGACATAGCGATCCGTTTCGATGGCGTGTCGATCGACAAGAACCGGGCGCTGACGGACTATATCCGCAGCGGCTGGGTGGCTGGTCTCGTCGACAGCAGCGTCAGGCAGGAAACCATCAACGGCAACGAGGCAGCGACCGCGCATGCCGGCGCCGAAGGCTGGCAGTTCGACATTGCGGTGATCCGCGCCGGCGGCCAGGTCTACCGGCTGCTGACCGCGGCCCCTTCGGCCAGCACGTCGCTGGACACAATCGCCCGCTCGGTCAGCGGCTCGTTCCGGATCTTGAGTGCCGCCGAAAAGGCGGCGCTGAAGCCGCTGCGCATCCGCGTCGTCACTGTCCAGCCTGGGCAGACGATGGGTTCGCTTTCGGCGCAGATGGTCGGCGTCGACCGTAAGCTCGACCTGTTCCGCGTCCTCAACGCGCTGTCGCCTGGTGCCGCGGTTTCGGCCGGCGACAAGGTCAAGATCGTCACGGACAAGTAGGCACCTGCGGACGCCTGCCGCCGTTCAGGCGGCAGTCGCCATGAACTCCGGATTCTGCTTCACCAACGCGACCTTCAGCTTTTCCATGGCGCGGGCCTCGATCTGGCGGACGCGTTCCTTGGAGATGCCGAGGGTTTCGCCGAGCGCTTCCAGCGTCGCGCCCTCGTCGTTAAGCCGGCGTTCCTCGATGATCCTCAACTCCCGTGCGTTGAGCGCGCGAAGCGCCTCCCTCAGCCAGAGCGAGCGGCGCGCGACATCGATCTTGTCGCCGACGATCTCGTCGGGCAGCGGATCGTCCGAGACCAGGAATTCCATGCGCTCGGTCGAACCCGCATCGTCGGCAACCGGCATGTTGAGTGAGGAGTCGGGAGCCGACAGCCGCGAATCCATCATCGCCACGTCGGCTTCGGAGACGCCGAGTGCTTCCGATACTTCGCGATAGAGCGTTGCGTTTGACAGTGGCTCGGCGCCATTCGCCAGCCGCGCGCGCAGGCGTCGCAGGTTGAAGAACAGCGCCTTCTGCGCCGAGCTGGTGCCGCCACGCACGATCGACCAGTTGCGCAGGATATAGTCCTGCATCGAGGCCCGGATCCACCATGTCGCATAGGTCGAGAACCGCACCTCGCGCTCCGGCTCGAAGCGGGCGGCGGCCTCGAGCAGTCCGACATGACCCTCCTGGACCAGGTCGCCGAGCGGCAGGCCGTAATGGCGGAATTTGGAGGCCATGGAAATGACCAGCCGCATATGCGCGACGGTGATGCTGTGCAGCGCGTTCTGGTCGTTGTCCTCTTTCCAGAGCAATGCAAGCCGATGCTCTTCGTCACGCTCGAGGTAGGGAGCCTTCATCGCCGCGCGGACCATGATCCGTCCTGCCGTGTCTTCCATCATGAGGCGCTCCCTGGGTGGTGCGGATGACTTTGCAAACTTGGCTGGCGCCTGGGTTGAAATGGCGGCGTCGTGCCCTAGAACAGCCAGAACTGCCATGCGCGGGAAAGGTTCCGCGACCGTGGCTGCGGGTATGTGTTGCCTGGCGGACTCCGGGGACTACCCGCGATAGCCGTGATGTCGGCTGGAAAGCGCCAGTTTGAGTATCTGATTTCAGAAACTGATTGTTTTTGGAATTCTGTTCCTTATTTTTTCGACTTGCATCTGTCAGTTTCCAGCGCTCACAATATGCCGGTCGGCCGGCCAAGGACGGGATCACAGAAAAATGAAATGGCTCAAGTCGCTCATCATCGCCGGAACGCTGCAGGCCTTGGCTGTCACCGCAGGCCATGCCGGCGCCAATCTCGACCAGATCAAGCAGGCCGGGGTCATCAAGGTCGGCACGGAAGGCACTTATGCGCCATTCACCTATCATGACACTTCGGGCGCACTGGTCGGCTTCGACGTCGAAATCGCCAAGGCGATCGCCGACAAGCTCGGCGTCAAGGTCGAATTCCTCGAAGGCAAGTGGGACGGGCTGATCGCCGGCCTCGACGCCAATCGCTATGACGCCGTCATCAACGAGGTCGGCATCACCGATGCCCGCAAGGCCAAGTACGACTTCTCCGATCCTTACATCGCCTCCAAGGCGGTGCTGATCGTGCGCGGCGACAACACAGACATCAAGACCTTTGCCGATCTCAAGGGCAAGAAGTCGGCGCAGTCGCTGACCTCGAATTTCGGCAAGCTGGCCGAAACGAACGGCGCCGAGCTGGTCGGCACCGATGGCTTCGACCAATCGATCCAGCTGCTTCTGACAGGCCGTGCCGACGCCACGATCAATGACAGCCTGTCGTTCCTCGACTTCAAGAAGCACAAGCCCGACGCCAATGTGAAGATCGCCGCGCAAGAGGAAAACGCCGACTATTCCGGCGTCATCGTGCGCAAGGGCGATCCGGAGCTGGTCGCGGCGATCAACAAGGCGCTGGCCGACATCAAGGCCGACGGCACCTATAAGAAAATCTCCGACACCTATTTCGGCCAGGACGTTTCGAAGTAATCTATGAGGCGGGCCGCTCCGCGGCCCACAGGACATATCGAGCGGCGAGTCGTCTTTGACGGTCCGCCGCTTTTGTCGTGATATGTCGCGCCTCGACGAAAGCCTCGACTTATTTGGAGGGTCTTACGTGCCGCACTGGCTGCAACTGATGCTGGAGTCGCTGCCTTCGCTGTTGTGGGCGGCGCTGATCTTCACCGTGCCGCTGACGCTGTTGTCCTTCGTCCTTGGGCTGACCGTTGGGTTGGGTGCGGCGCTTGCCCGGCTGTTTGGTCCGAAACCGCTGGTCGCGCTGGTGCGCTTCTATGTCTGGATCTTCCGCGGCACGCCGCTGCTGGTGCAGCTGTTCCTTATCTTCTACGGCCTGCCGTCGGTCGGTATCCTGCTCGACGCCTTCACGGCGGCGTTGATCGGCTTCACGCTCAACATCGGCGCCTACACGTCGGAAATCATCCGCGCGGCCATAGGGTCGGTGCCGAAGGGCCAGTGGGAAGCGGCCTATTCGATCGGCATGACCTGGAGCCAGGCGATGCGGCGCACCATCCTGCCGCAAGCCGGCCGGGTCGCGGTGCCGCCGCTTTCCAACACCTTTATCTCATTGGTCAAGGATACGTCGCTGGCCGCCGCCATCACCGTGCCGGAGATGTTCCAGGCGGCGCAGCGCATCGTCGCCACCACCTATGAGCCGCTGATCCTCTATGTCGAGGCGGCGATCCTCTATCTGGCGCTGAGTTCGGTGCTGTCGGCCTTGCAGACGCGGCTGGAGACCCGGCTCAACCGCTATGGCGGCTTCCTGGAGGCACGCTCATGATCGGCCTCAGCAACATCGAAAAGCGCTTTGGCGACAATCTCGTGTTGAAGGGCGTGACGGTCACCATTGCCGAAGGCAGCGTCACGGCGCTGGTCGGCCCGTCGGGCGGGGGAAAGAGCACCCTGCTGCGCTGTATCAACCTCCTGGAGATCCCGACCTCGGGCACGGTGCGCATCGGCGACGAGACGCTCGAATTCCATCCTGGTGGCAGGGTTCCGGCCAGGGATATCCAGCGCCTGCGGCTGCAGACCGGCATGGTGTTCCAGAACTTCCAGCTGTTTCCGCATCGCACCGCGATCGAGAACGTCATGGAAGGGCTGGTGACGGTGCTGAAATGGGCGCCTGAGAGGGCACGCGAGCGGGCGCTGGCTCTGCTGGAGAAGGTGGGGATGGCGCACAAGGCCGACGCCTGGCCGGCGACGCTGTCGGGCGGCCAGCAGCAGCGCGTGGCGATCGCCCGCGCCTTGGCGCCGTCGCCGAAAGTGCTGCTCTGCGACGAGCCGACCTCGGCACTCGACCCGGAACTGGCGCAAGAGGTGGTCGACGTGCTTGGCAAGCTCGCCAGTGAAGGCACGACCATGGTGATGGCGACGCATGATCTGCGCCTCGCCTCCAAGATCGCCAAGGAAGTGGTGTTCCTCGATGCCGGCGTCGTCGTCGAGAAGGGACCGGCCGCGGTGCTGTTCAACAATCCGGAGCAGCAACGGACGAAGCGGTTCATTGCGACGCTGAAGCAGGAGGCTGAGAAGGAAGGCGGCGGCGGGTAGGCGCGGCCTAGGGTCTGTAGAATTCGGGCGATGGCCCCGAAGGCGCGCCGGTTCCGGTATATCTTGCCGGATGCGCGAGCAGGCCGTCAGCCATCCTTCGGCATATCGGGCCTTGCCGCCAGCAGCCGCTGAAATTTCACCGTCAGATCTCCCTCGAAATCGCGGCTCTTCATTTGCAGGTTCAGATATGATGGCTGACGAGCGCCACGCCAAGTCCGATGAGGATCGAACCGCATGTCTTTGGGATCACCCATCCGGCGCCAGTGAACCGGCCAACGGCGAGCGAGGCGATGCCGACCGCCGCAAGGTCGGCCATCGAGAAGATGAGATTGACGATGATGCCGAGGATGAGGAACTGCAACCCGACGGCCATGCCGGCTGACGGATCCACGAACTGCGGCAGGAAGGTCAGGAAGAACAGTGCCGTCTTGGGATTGAGGATCTCGACGACCATGCTGTCGCGAAATGTGTTCGGGGCCGGCCTGGCACCATCCTCGCCCATCCGGTTCCAGCCCAGGAACATGGCAAGGCCCAGCGAAATGAGATATGCGGCGCCCGCCCATCGGATCACCAAGAAAGCGACCGGCGCGTGTTCCATCAGTGCGGCGAGCCCGACCGCCGCGGCCAGGATGTGCACGTAACAACCAAGATGGACACCCAGTGCCGCCATCAATCCCGCCTGACGGCCATGGGCCAGCGTCTGCGCTGTCATGTAGAGAATCGCCGGTCCTGGCATGCAGGCGAAGGCGAGTGTTGCGAGGGCGAACGGAATCCAGAGATCCAGCGATGGCATGACAGCTCCTCCCATGTGATCAAGCCGTGGGAGGAGTAGGCCGGGGGGCAGGCCGAAAACATACGGCGGATGCCGTATTTGGATGATGATCGGGTTTGGCTAATCTGCCGATGGTTAAGGGGCCGTTGCCGGGTTGCCCATTGTAGCGGCTGCGATATCAGCCGGTGGGCAATCCCAGACGAACCGCGTAGGCGGTCAGTTCGGCGGTGTTGTGGAGACTGAGCTTGCCCATCAGATTTTCGCGATGTTTGCGAGCGGTCGGCAGGCTGATGCCCAGTCGTTCGGCGATGTCGCGCGTGATCATGCCTTGCGCCACCAGTTGAAGGATCTGCCGTTCGCGCCGCGTCAGCGGTACCGGGGACAGGATTTCCTGCGCGGCTATCGGCTCGCTTTCCCTGCCTATATCGCTGACCGCGAAGCGAACGGTTTTCGCCAGATAGGTGCCTCCGTTCTTGACCGCTTCGATGGCAGCGCCGAGTTCCTCGGGATCGCCATCCTTGGTCAGGTAGGCGTTGGCGCCGGCGCTGAGCGCGGCGCGTACTGTCCTCGGCTCGACATTGGCCGTCAGCACCACGATCCGCAGGCGTGGCGCCAAGGTCCTGATGGTGGCGATAAACTGCATCCCGGCCACACCTGGCATGCCGAGGTCGAGGATCAAAAGGTCGGCGCGCGTGCTTCGCAGCTGGCCAAGCAGCGCCTCGCCATCCGCAGCCTCGGCGACGACCGAGACATTGTCCATAGCCGAGATAAGCAACTTCAGCCCCTCGCGCACGATGGCATGGTCGTCGGCGAGTATGGCGGTGAGCGAGCGGTTCATCGGGGCACCATCCAGGGCTGCAGCGGCGTATATGGATCGATCGCCAACTTATGCGAAACAGGTTGCCGGTAGATCAACGGTACCGGGGAAGACCGGCCGGAGAATTACTTGGGACAATTGGAGGGATTCGATGCAGGAAGACAAGATACGCCAGGCCCTGGTCGAACTCCTGTATCGCAATTCCTACGGCGTGGTCATCTCCAACATCGTGATCTCGATGGCGGCGGTCTATGTTCTGAGAACGGCCGTTTCCGCCAATTGGCTGATCGGCTGGCTGGCGGCGCTGTATCTGCTGACGGCTATCCGGGTGCTGGCGTCGCGCCGTTTTTTCAGCCGCTCAAGGGATCGCGGCTCGATCTTGCGCTGGGCATGGCTGGCCACGGCGTTTTCCTGTATGTCGGGCCTTCTGTGGGGGGTGCTTGGCTGGGTCGGCTTTATGCCCGAGGCGCCGATCGTGCTGTCCTTCACGGTCATCGTCCTGACTGGTCTCGTCTGCGGTACGGTGCCGTCGCTGTCGGCCTTTCCGCCGGCGCTGGTCGGTTCCATCCTGGCCACGGTGGTGCCGGTCGCCTTGCGCTGCTTGACCACCCAAAGCGATATTTCCGGCGCCTTCCTGTTCCTGCTCGCATCGCTGGTGGCGATCAATTTCTACTACTGCCGTATCACCTACCGCATGCTGCGCGAAACCGTCAGCCTGCGACTGGAGAACGAAACGCTGGTCGAGCACCTGCAAGAGGAACGCGACAGGGCGCAGACCGCCGACCGTGCCAAGACGCGTTTTCTGGCGGCGGCGAGTCACGATCTGCGCCAACCGATCCATGCCCTGAGCCTGCTGGTCTCGACGCTTGCCATATTGGGGCAGCGCGGCGACGTACCCTCCGGCGAGGCGCGCGATCTGGCCAGCCGGGCGAAATCGGTTGTCAGCAACTTCAGTGGGCTGCTCAACGCTTTGCTCGATATCTCGCGGCTCGATGCGGGCATCGTCACGGTCGCGAGCGAGGCGGTGCCGCTGCGCGACCTCTTTGGTGATCTTCGCAATGAATTCGCCGCCGAGGCAAAACAACGCGGACTTACGTGGCGCGTGGTAGACAGCAGTCTCTACGTCGACAGCGACCCGATGATGTTGAAGCGCATCCTCAACAACCTGATCTCGAATGCCCTTCGCTACACCAAGCAAGGTGGTGTCCTGCTGGGCTGTCGCCGGCGCGGCGCATGTGTGGAGATACAGGTCCTCGACAGCGGCCCCGGCATCCCCGCCGATCAGCAGGGGATGGTCTTCGAGGAGTTCGTGCAGTTGCAGAACCCGGCGCGGGACCGCACGCAAGGCCTGGGACTCGGGCTCGCCATCGTTCGCCGCACCGCCGAGCTGTTGGGGCACCCCCTGAAATTGGCTTCGACGTCCGGGCGCGGTTCCCTGTTTTCCATCACCGTCGCGAAGGCCGGCGCGGTGCAAGCTCGCTTGGAGGTCGACACGACATCGCCGGCCAGCAGTGCCGCCGGCATCATGGTGGTCGAGGACGAGGGCGACGTTCTCGATGCCATGGTGCGCTTGCTCAGCCTGGAGGGACATCGTGTCTATCCCGGCCGCTCCGCCGCAGAGGCGCAGGAGGCCCATACGGCGGCGCTGGCTGCCGGCGATGCGCCGGTCGACCTGATCATCGCAGACTACCGTCTCGAGAATGACACCACCGGCACCGACGCGATCCGTGCGCTTCACGCCCATATCGGCCGGCTTGTCCCGACCATCATCATTACTGGCGATACGTCGCCGGCGCGCCTCAAGGAGATCAGCGCCAGCGGCAGCCGCATCCTGCACAAGCCGATCGCCGACGAGGAATTGCGCGAGACCATTACCGCGGTCTGCTTTGGCGGCAAGGCGATAAGTGGCGACACACGTTAAAACGAAACGCGCGCTCGACGGCTCGGCGCGCCGGCAAGCCGCGATGCAGCACGCTGGTGCGCAGGGCCTACCAACATCGAAGCTGCCGCCCGAAAGCAAAAGAGGCCCCGGTCAAACCGGAGCCTCCAATCGTTTCACGCAGGATTTCTCGAAAGGTGAGAAAGATCAGGCAGCTTCTTCCTGCTCGGCCTCTTCATTGTCGGCCTTGGCGCCACGCTTAGGGCCCTTGTTGAGGTTGACCTCGATTAGGCGCACGGCTTCGGTTTCCGACATGCGGTTGACGGCCGCGATCTCGCGGGCCATGCGGTCGAGCGCCGCCTCGTAGAGCTGACGCTCGGAATAGGACTGCTCCGGCTGGTTGTCGGCGCGGTAGAGGTCACGCACGACTTCCGAGATCGAGATCAGGTCGCCCGAATTGATCTTCGCATCATATTCCTGGGCGCGGCGCGACCACATGGTGCGCTTGACGCGGGCGCGGCCCTGCACGACCTTCAGCGCGCGCTCGACATAATCCTCTTCCGACAGCTTGCGCATGCCGATGGAGGTCGCCTTGGCGACCGGCACCTTCAGGCGCATCTTGTCCTTCGAGAAGTCGATGACGAACAGTTCCAGCTTGTGTCCAGCAACTTCCTGCTCGTCGATCGAGACGATCTGGCCGACGCCATGCGCCGGGTAGACGATGTACTCGCCGGTCTTGAAACCGTGACGCGCAGCGGTGGACTTCTTCTGCGGGGTGATCGTTGCCATTGCGCACTGAACTCCTTGTTGTGGTACCGGCGTCCTGCCGGCCCGAACTCGCGCGATCGGAGAAACCGACCGTTAGCCGCACAACAGATGAACCCATCGGAAAAGCCGGACCGGCAAACCGCAACATCGCGACCGCCTGGCCCAGATCGCTCTGGTCCGAATGGGATTTTCACCTTTCAGTGATTTGGGGCGTCTGCGCCATAAATCGACGTTGTGTCACCGGCATGTTTCGCTGATGTAACACAAAAAGTCGGAAGAATCAAGGTTTTGCTGCATACGCGAAGGCCACAACCCGGCGCCGGCTGTCAAGCCGGTTAATGTGACGTGCCTCTTACCCTGCGTAATACCGGCCTTTCCGGCCGTATTGTCAATCGCCTTCGCCGGGCTCGGCGGAGAAGTATTTCTCGAACTTGCCGGCCTCGCCGTCGAAGGATTTCGCGTCTGCCGGCGGTTCCTTCTTGGCGGTGATGTTGGGCCATTTCTCGGCATATTCGGTATTGACC
>NZ_RZPF01000930.1:0-2119 GCF_004022735.1 Mesorhizobium sp. M7A.F.Ca.AU.001.01.1.1 | reverse complement strand
ATTTCAAAGACGGATTGTGGCTGGACACCGCCCGCCACGCCAACGCCATGGCCGCACGCCTTGCCGCCGCGATCGAGGATTCGGCCACGGCAAAACTGGCATGGCTGCCGCAGGCAAACGAGGTTTTCGCAGTGATCAAGAAAGCCGAAGCTGAAAAGCTGCAGGCAGCGGGTGCGGCGTTCTATGATTGGCACAAGCCGCACGGCTTTGACGGCCACATCAGCGAGGACGAGTTGCTGTATCGCTTCGTCACCAGCTTCGCGACGACGGCCGATGAGGTCGACCGTTTTGGCCAGCTGATCGCCTGATACCGAAATCCCCGATAACAAAAAAGCGGCGCCTTTCGGCGCCGCTTCCGTCTCGGGAGGAGACTTGTACTTTAGGCAGCGGTCTTGGCCTCGATCTGCTTGGCCTTGGCCGAAGATGCCGTAATCGCGATCTTGCGCGGCTTCAGCTCCTCGGGGATGTTGCGCTTGAGGTCGACGAACAGCAGGCCGTTCTTCAGCGAAGCACCGACAACTTCGACGTGGTCGGCAAGCTGGAAGCGGCGTTCGAAGGCTCTCGAGGCAATGCCGCGATAGAGCAGTTCAGAGCCTTCGCCGGTGCCCTCGTCCTTGCGCTCACCCTTCACGGTCAGCACGTTGCGATGGGCTTCGATCGAGATTTCCTCGTCAGAGAAGCCGGCAACCGCCATCGAGATCCGGTAGGAATCCTCACCGGTGCGCTCGATGTTGTAGGGCGGGTAGGTCTGCGCGCCATCCGGCTGCGCAAGCGAATCGAGCATCGTGAACAGACGATCGAAGCCGACGGTCGAGCGATAAAGCGGGGAAAAATCAACGTGACGCATGAGGTGTTCTCCTGTTGAGCAACATGGTTTGCGTATGGCCGGTGCGAAACCCTTGAGCGGCGTTTCGGGTGGGCCAGCGGCCCCTACATTGGCGACCGCACGAGACATTTGGGGAGCGCTGGAAAGCATTTCAAGATTTCACCTGGCGGCAAAAGCCACGGCGGCCGGACCCTTGATGAACGGCAGATGAACCGGCACTTCGGCGCGCGTTCAGGCAGCCGGCGCTAAAGTCCATTCCAGGATCAAGGACTGGCGGCGCCGATTGCACAACAGGCACCGCAACGAGGCCGACCGGGTGTAACGTCCCTTCCTCCCGGATCGACAGAGGCCGGAAGCACGCTTTCAAGCGGCTTCCGGCCTTCCCTGTTGCAGCCCAGTCAGTCACCGGGAATTCCTTGGCTTTTGGCGCATGGGCGTCTATCACCATAGCGGAGCCGGCCAGCGCAGGCGGGCATGCGAGACGCCGAGCACGAAGCGCCGAATGACGGATCTTTTCACCGAAAACTCCCTTTTTCACGAAATCGAGGGCAATCCGCGGCCGGAAAACGCCGCCGGCGGCTTCTTCACCACGCGTGACCGCAAGAATATCCGCTACGGCCTGTTCGGCGCGGTCGCTCGCCCGATGAAGGGCACCGTGGTCCTGCTCACCGGCCGCAACGAGTGCATCGAGAAATATTTCGAAACCATCCGCAACCTTGCCGATCGTGGCTTTGGCGTCGCCACGCTCGACTGGCGCGGCCAGGGCGATTCAGACCGGCTGATCCGCGATCGCCAGCGCGGCTACGTCAGCAGCTTCCGCGACTACACCGCCGACCTCGAACAGTTCTTCGAGGAGATCGTGCTGCCCGATTGCCGCGGACCCTACTACATCCTGGCCCATTCGGCAGGCGCATTGATCACCCTGCTGGCCGCGCCGTCGATGGTGAACCGCGTCCGGCGCATGGTGCTGATCGCGCCTTTCCTGACGCTGCCCGACCTTCCGGTCTCGATCTCGACGGTTCGCCGCGTCTGTTCCCTGTTCTGCGCTCTCGGCCTCGGCCGGCTCTATGCCGCCTGGGGTCCGCGGCCGAGGGCAACGGCCCCTTTCGAGACCAACAAGCTGACATCGGACCCGGAACGCTATCGGCGCAACACACGGATCTATGAAGAATACCCGCAACTGGCGCTTGGCGGGCCGACGATCCGTTGGCTGCGGGCAGCCGCGAAAGCTTCGGAAGCCGTCAACGACCCCGACTTCATGGCCCGGATCCAGGTCCCGCTGCTGATCATCGC
>NZ_RZPF01000929.1:0-2121 GCF_004022735.1 Mesorhizobium sp. M7A.F.Ca.AU.001.01.1.1 | reverse complement strand
GTTGCTGACTTATGTGCTGACGACCATCCTCGACACGCCGAAGCTGGTGCTGTCGCTCAATGTCGTCTTCCTGCTTCTGTATCTCGCCTCGACGCTGCTCACCTATTCGGCGATGCGCAAGCCGGCAAAGCCCGTATAGGGCTTTCTCATTTGTGCATGACTTCTGGACAAACGGAAATCGTTTGTCCGAGAAAACCGGTTTCCGCTTTTCGGGATGATCTAATCCAACCCAATCAGACGGCGGATGCGGCCGATATCGGTGCCGATGAAGGATTGCATGCCGATCGCCACCTGCTCCGGCGCCATGGCGGCAACGAAGCGGCGGAACTCGTCATCCGAAAGCGCTTCGCCGGTCCAGTGCACGCGGCAGAACTCTTCGGAACCGTGGAAGTGGCCGGCTCCGTCCAGCAGATCGTCGACATAGCGGCCGTAGATCATGCATTCGGAGAATTTGCGTGCCGAGCCGACGACCTCGACCCAGTTGCGACCATGGACCCTTTCGATCGCACCGCACATCGCCAGCACGGTGTCGCGCCGCCACGCGATCAGCGTCGAGATGTAGTCATGGTTCGACGTCCGGGACGGGTCGATGCCGAGTGCCGAGCCGGCGTTGCGCGACCAGATGCGATGCTCCTCATGACCTTCGTCCGCCAGCACACCGTCGCGGCGGAACAGGCGCACCTTGTCGTCGCGCCAGAAGGCGCCGCAGTCGAAAGGTTTCAGGAAGGCAACATCGGAATCGCAGAAGATGAGCACGTCTTGAGATGCATGCGCTGATATGGCGATGCGGCGCAACTGCTGCACATGCCAGCCGCGCAGCGGCTGGGTCTTCAGGCTGAGCCAGACGCGCCGGCGAAACAGGCTGAACGGATCGTCGAAGGCGTGCAGCCAGCGCGGCAGCAATTCCCGCTCGTCGACCACCGTGCGGCGGCCGGTTTCCAATTGGCGAAACAGGCCGACATCGCGATGCTCGACCAGGATGTAATGGTGCGCCGCG
Source organism: Mesorhizobium sp. M7A.F.Ca.AU.001.01.1.1 (assembly GCF_004022735.1). Lineage (NCBI taxonomy): Bacteria > Pseudomonadati > Pseudomonadota > Alphaproteobacteria > Hyphomicrobiales > Phyllobacteriaceae > Mesorhizobium > Mesorhizobium sp. M7A.F.Ca.AU.001.01.1.1. Next base: position 1,124 of record NZ_RZPF01000929.1, on the reverse strand, counting down.
CCGGAAACATGGCGATCAAGTGTCTCGCACAGCAGGCGACAGCGCTCGAAATCGGGCGCATAGCTTGCCGTCACGATGGCCGCCGTCGGTGTCTGCCGAAGCGGGCTTGGCTCGACAGCGGCACCTGGCACGAACCTGCTGTTCATTTGGTATCTCCCGCGGCTTCGGGCGCAAGCGAGAATTTCTGCCTGACGACGCGCAGCAGGAACAGCGGGTTGCCGACCACATAGCGGCGCCACAGGCGGCCCGGCTCGACAGCCAACCGGAACAGCCATTCGAGCCGCAGCCGGCGCATCCACAAGGGCGCGCGGGGCACCGCGCCGCTCAGGAAATCAAGCAACGCGCCGACGGCGATCGGCAGCGTGCAATGGCGCGCGTCGATATGGCGTTCGATCCACAATTCCTGGCGCGGCACGCCCATGGCCACGAGCAGCACGTCGGGCCGAAGCGCGGCAATCCGGTCGACGATTTCCTGCTCCTGCGAAGGGGGGAAATAGCCGTCATGGATCACCACGAACCGGTGCTGCACGGCCAGTGCCGCCAGCTTGACCGACGCCGCTTCTGCGTTGACGCGCGTCGCGCCGAGCAGCCCGACGGTCAGCGGCGTCGTCGAGGCCTGCAGGAAGGCCGGGACGAAATCGGTACCATTGAGATTGTCGGGAAACGGCGCCCCGTAGAGGAGCCTCGCCGCCAGATCGATGCCGATGCCGTCGGGCAGGATGAGGAAATCATCGAGTGCTTCGGCGAACACCGGGTCGGTATAGGCGATGTTGGCATTGTGGGCGTTGAGGAAACTGACCTTGGTGAAGCGCCGCTCGGCAATCAGCCGGTTCAGCAGGGCGATGGCATCGTTCCAGCGGACCGCAACCACCGGGATGCCAAGAATCGTCTTCAGCGTGTCGAGCCCGAACGCGGCGCGGGCGGAATGCATGTTCATGCAAACGCCTCCTGCCTGAGAGGGGCGAGCTTTTCGAGGCCGAGCCGGATGGCAGCGTCGAGCGCCTTGACCTGCGAGCCCCGGAACGCGCTGCCGTCAACGTCGCGGATGTCGGCCGCCGCAGCCTCGAGCGCCCTGGCGAAGGCAACGGGATCGTCGGTGACGACGCAATTGGAAGGACGGTGGT
>NZ_RZPF01000928.1:0-2127 GCF_004022735.1 Mesorhizobium sp. M7A.F.Ca.AU.001.01.1.1 | reverse complement strand
AAATCGTCGCGGTCCTCATCGCCATCATCGTCGAAATCATCGCGATTCTGCTGCGTGTTCTGGATCGGCATCTGCGCCTGTGCGGCCGCGATGATGCGATTGTAATGCTCGGCGTGCTGGAGATAGTTCTCCGCCATGACCCGGTCGCCGGAGCTGTGTGAATCACGGGCAAGGGTGGCGTATTTTTCGGCGATCTGCTGAGCCGAACCGCGGATCTTCACGTCCGGGCCATTGCTCTCGTAGTTGCGCGTCAGGGGATTAGGCCCCTTGCGGTTGTTGTTGTTATTGTTGTTATTGTTACCACCGCCGCCGCCATTGTTGTTGCGACCGCGCATGCGCCTGTTCTGCTGTTGTGGCCTCATCAAACTCTCTTCATTTTGAAATTTTCGAAAAACTCTTCACGAACGGAGGCGCTCATGCAGCCAGCCGTTTCGTCTCTTCACCGGCGTTCGCCCGCATCGATTGCGTTGGCGCCACGTGTCATCCTGTTCCGGTTACATCACTTGCCGGACGATTCCCGCACGAAGCTTGGGCATCGTTTGCGCAAGAAGGCAGCTATTTCCAAGGAAAACCGAATCGCTAAGAGCACTGCCTGCTTCGTCTCATCCGGTTAAGGCGACCCTAGCCGCATTCCCCGGCATTGCCAAGCGCTTTTTTGCACTGCGTCAAGGCTTTATCCTTTCAAAGACAATAACCCTGTCGTTTCCACCGAGGTCACGGAAAACACTGCCCGGCACGTAGCCGGCTGCAGTGAATATCTCGCAGACCTCGTTGCGTTGCGTATGGCCGATCTCGACCGCAATTCTGCCTTCAATTTCCAAAAACCTTGCCGCTTCCGCAGCGATGGTTCTGTAGGGGTTCAGACCGTCCGCGCCGCCATCCAGGGCTAGGCGCGGGTCGAAATTGCGGACTTCGTCCTGCAGATTTCCAATGTCTTCGGAAGATATATAGGGAGGGTTTGCGACAATTACATGGTACCGGCCGGAAACTTTTTCGAACCAGTCCGACTGCAGCGCCGTGAACCGGCCCGCAAGACCAAGTTGCCCGGCATTGCGGGCCGCCGTCGCCAGCGCACCCGCGGACAGATCGACGCCGGTGGCATTAGCCGTCGGCACGACGCTGAGCAGCGCCAGCGCAATGGCGCCGGTGCCGGTGCCAAGATCGAGGATGCGACACTCGCCTTCCTGCGTCGCAACCGCCTTGACGAAGGGCAATATCGCCTCGACCAGCGTTTCGGTATCCGGCCGCGGTTCCAGCGTTTCCGGCGACAGCGCCAGGCGCAAACCGTAGAATTCACGATAGCCGAGGATGCGATGCACAGGTTCGCCGCCGGCGCGGCGTCTCAACGCGGCATCGATTTCGGCAACAGCGCCGGCGCCGACCCTGCGTTCGGGGTCCGCAATGGCTTGCGTGCGCGTCGTGCCCGAAAAATGCTCGACGATCAGCCTCGCATCGAGCGCCGGGTCGTCGACGGTGCTGCCGAGCCGAGCCCGCGCTTCCCGCAGCAGCGGCCCGAGCGCGTTGGGCAGGTCAGTCATCGATGCCGATGTCGGCGAGCAGCTTGGACTGATGATCGGCGATCAGCGCGTTGATGATCTCGTCGAGTTCGCCCATCATCACCCGGTCGAGCTTGTAGAGCGTCAAATTGATGCGATGGTCGGTGACGCGCCCTTGCGGGAAATTATAGGTGCGGATGCGTTCCGAGCGGTCACCGGAGCCGACCTGTGACTTGCGCGATTCGGAGCGCTCCTCGTCAGCCTTGCCGCGTTCGAGATCATAGAGGCGGGCGCGCAGGATCTGCATCGCCTTGGCGCGGTTCTGGTGCTGCGATTTCTCAGCCTGCACGACCATGATGCCGGTCGGCAGATGGGTGATGCGGACGGCCGAATCGGTGGTGTTGACGTGCTGGCCGCCCGAACCCGAGGCGCGCATCGTGTCGATGCGGATGTCTTCGGCCCTGATGTCGATGTCGACCTCTTCGGCCTCGGGCAGCACCGCGACGGTTGCCGCCGACGTGTGGATGCGCCCGCTGGCCTCGGTCGCCGGCACGCGCTGCACGCGATGCACGCCGGATTCGAATTTCAGATGCGCAAAGACGCCCTTGCCCGACACCGTGGCGATGATTTC
>NZ_RZPF01000927.1:0-2134 GCF_004022735.1 Mesorhizobium sp. M7A.F.Ca.AU.001.01.1.1 | reverse complement strand
GCGCAAAAGCTCGCTTTGGCCGTGGCGCGTGGCGAACTCGACGCCGAGGCGATATCTGCCGAAAGCTTTGCCGTTGCGCTTGATACGCAAGGCATTCCCGACCCGGAACTGGTCATTCGCACCAGCGGCGAGCTTCGGCTGTCGAATTTCCTCCTGTGGCAGGCCGCCTATAGCGAGCTTGTCTTCCTGCCTTGCTACTGGCCCGACTTCAGCCGCGAACACCTTGCCGAGGCCTTGCGTGAGTTTGCTGGCCGCGAACGCCGTTTCGGCGGACTTGGAGGCCAGGACGTCGCTTCGCGACCGGCCGCGGGATGAGCAATCTCCAGCTGCGTGTCGTTTCGGCGATCGTGCTCGCCATCATCACTCTCGGTCTGACCTGGATCGGCGGTCTGCCGTTCCGGCTGCTGTGCGCCGTGATATCGGCGGCGATCTTCTATGAATGGACCCGCATGTCGCGCCCGACCGGGGTCACGGGCCTGGGTTTCCTGCCGGAAGCATTGCTGGTCGTCTTCGTTGGCGCCTTGATCGGCGGCCTGGCCGCCTCCTGGCTGCTACCGCTTGTGGCGGCCATTGTTGCCGCAACGGCGATAGCCGCCTCGCTTCGCAAGACCGGACAATGGGATGCGAGCGGCCTCGCCTATGCCGCGGTTTCAGGCCTGTCGCTCGCCTTGCTGCGCGATGGCGATCGTTCGGGCCTCATTGCCATCCTGTTCCTGTTTGCGGTCGTCTGGGCCACCGATATCCTTGCCTATTTCGTTGGCCGTGCCGTTGGGGGGCCGAAACTGGCGCCCTCTATCTCGCCCGGCAAGACGCGCAGCGGCGCGCTCGGCGGTGCGCTCGGCGGCGTCGTCGCCGGGCTGGTCCTCGCCGTAGCTGCCGGTGTCGGCAATCTGGCATTGCTCGGCCTGGTGGCGCTCGTGCTGTCGATTGTCTCGCAGGCAGGCGACCTGTTTGAATCCTGGGTCAAGCGCCGCCATGGCCGCAAGGACTCAGGCGCGCTCATCCCGGGCCATGGCGGCGTCATGGATCGTGTCGATGGGCTTGTCGCAGCCGCATTCGCCCTATACGTCATCGGCTGGATTTCGGCGAACGCCGATCATCCGGCGCAGGGTCTGTTTCCCGTTTGAGTGGTGTCATTTCAGGTCCTTTGCGCGATGCGCCTTGGATTCGCCCGGATTGGTGTCACAGTCACGGCGCAGTCTGCGCCGTGGAAGAATTTGAGGGTTTGTCTTGAACGAGATTCTTCACGCGCTTTTCAGCACACAAGGCTTTGTCCTCGGCACGCTGGTGCCATTCCTCTTCGTGCTGACCGTGGTCGTGTTCGTCCACGAAATGGGCCATTACCTTGTCGGGCGCTGGTGCGGCATCGGCGTCAGGGCCTTCTCGATCGGCTTCGGCCCGGAACTCTTCGGCTTCAACGACAGCCACGGCACGCGCTGGAAACTGTGTGCGATACCGCTTGGCGGCTATGTCAAATTCGTCGGCGACATGAACGCCACATCGAGCCAGCCCACGTCGGAAGAAATTGAAACGCTGACCGAGGAAGAGCGCAAGGTCGCCTTCCACACGCAGCCGATCTGGAAGCGCGCGGCAACGGTGGTGGCCGGGCCGCTGTTCAATTTCCTGCTGACGATCGTCGTCTTTTCCGTGCTGTTCACCGCCTATGGCCGTTATGTCGCCGAGCCCATGGTGGCCGAGGTGACCGCCGACAGCCCGGCGGCGAAGGCCGGCATCCTTCCCGGCGACCGATTCGTCAGCGTCGACGGCAACAAGGTCGAAACCTTTGGCGACGTCCAACGCCTGGTCTCGGGCCGTGCGGACGACGCAATCACTTTCGTCATGCTGCGCGACGGCCGGGAGGTCACTGTGACCGCGGCACCGCGGCTGATGGAACAGGAAGACGCGCTCGGCAACAAGGTCAAGGTCGCTGTAATCGGTGTCGTCAACAACAAGGAACTCGGCCAGCCACGGCTCATCACCTACACGCCTGTTGGAGCTGTCGCGGCGGCGGTCGAGGAAACCGGTCACGTCATCCAGCGCACCGGCCAGTTCCTGCAGCGCTTTGTTGTCGGGCGCGAAGACAAATGTCAGTTGGGCGGTCCGGTGAAGATCGCCGACATGGCGGGCAGGGCTG
>NZ_RZPF01000926.1:0-2135 GCF_004022735.1 Mesorhizobium sp. M7A.F.Ca.AU.001.01.1.1 | reverse complement strand
GGCTCGGCGTCACCGGCTCCAACCAGTCGAACGACGATCTGCAGCGCCTCGTCGACCTGACGCTGGAGCGCTATGGCCGCATCGACGTGCTGGTCAACAGCGGCGGCCACGGGCCGCGTGCGCCGATCCTCGAGATCACCGACGAGCAATGGCACACCGGCATGGACGTCTACCTCCTCAACGTCATCCGGCCGGTGCGCATCGTGGCGCCGCAGATGGTCAAGCAGAAGGGTGGGGCCATCATCAACATCTCGACGGCCTGGGTGGTCGAGCCGAGCCCGATGTTCCCGACGTCCGCCGTGTTCCGCGCCGGCGTTGCCGCCTACACCAAGATCTTCGCCAACACCTATGCCGCCGACAATGTGCGCATGAACAATGTGCTGCCCGGCTGGATCGACAGCCTGCCGGCCACCGAAGAACGCCGCGACAGCGTGCCGATGCAGCGCTACGGCACTTCGGAAGAGGTCGCCGCGACCATCGCCTTCCTGGCGTCGGAGGGCGCCGGCTACATCACCGGCCAGAACATCCGGGTCGACGGCGGCATTATACGCGCTATTTGAGGGCGTCGGCCGGGAGGGGATTCCGGCATCTCACCCCAAGGAGCAAATAATGCGGCTTTTGATACTCGGCACCGGCTGGATGGCGCAGGAACATGCCCGGCGCTTCAGCGCCATCGAGGGCGTCGACATTGTCGGCGCAGTCGATGTCGATCCGGCGCGGGTTGGCGAGTTCGCCGACAGCTTTGACATTCCCAACCGCTTTACCGGGCTGGAGGAGGCGCTGGCATGGGGCGAGTTCGACGCGGTGGCCAATGTCACGCCCGACCGCATCCACCACCCGACCACCATGGCGCTGATCGCCGCCGGCAAGCCGGTGCTGTGCGAAAAGCCGCTGGCCGAAAACTTCGGCAAGGCGACCGAGATGGCCGATGCCGCCGAGGCCGCCGGCATCGTCAACATGGTGAACCTCACCTATCGCAATGTGGCCGCGCTGCAGAAAGCGCGCCAGATGGTGCAAGCGGGCGAGATCGGCACGGTCAGGCATGTCGAGGCGTCCTACCTGCAAAGCTGGCTGGTGTCGAAATTCTGGGGCGACTGGCGCACCGATCCGAAATGGCTGTGGCGGCTGTCGCGCGGCCACGGTTCCAATGGCGTGCTCGGCGATGTCGGCATCCACATCCTCGATTTCGCCAGCTATGGCGCAGCCGTCGACATCGACCATGTCTTCTGCCGGCTGCGCGCCTTCGACAAGGCGCCCGGCAACCGCATCGGCGACTACGGACTCGACGCCAATGACAGCTTCGCCATGACGCTGGATTTTTCCAACGGCGCCTTCGGCGTGGTGCATGCCAGCCGCTGGGCAACAGGCCATCTCAACGAACTGCGTCTGCGCATCTATGGCGAGAAGGGCGGCATCGAAGTGGTGCACAATCTCGACGGTTCGACGCTCAAGGCATGCGTGGGGGAGAATGTCGAGAACGCCATATGGGAAGAGCTCGACCCCGGCACGGTGGAGACCAACTACCAGCGTTTCACTGACGCGGTGCGCACGGGCGTGCAGGCCGAACCGTCCTTCCGCCATGCGGCCGAATTGCAGAAGGTGCTGGATCTGGCCGTGGTGTCGGACGAGAAGCGGGCCGAGCTGAGAGCGAACGCGGAAACGCGGTGAGGGCTCGCACCTCGCGCCCATACCGCAGTAGCTGGAAGGGGCCGAGTTCTGTCAGACTCCCCTCTGGCCTGCCGGCCATCTCCCTCGCAAGGGGGGAGATCGGCAGCTTCAATTGCTGCGCCTGGTAAGTCATCAGTGCCCGCCTCCTGATCCGTGTCAGGTGGCTTCAGGGGCCGGTCACGAGCGAAAAAACCAGTTTCTGCAAATTGCCGCCATTGCCGAATTCTATACGGTCGAAGTCGCGGCTTGCCTGCACCCGCGCCTTCGAGATCGCGTCGAGCCGCTTGACCACCTCGGCCCTGGTCTTGCTGCATTTGGGATCGTCGGCGACGGTCAGGCCGTCCGTCGCGGCTTGGATGTCGTGGACCATCTGGACCATGCTGGCGCCATGCACCTTCTCATGGGCGGCGACGCCGGCGATGAAGGTGTCCCAGTTCTTCTGGACGGCGGGCGGGAGGGAGCGGGAG
>NZ_RZPF01000925.1:0-2142 GCF_004022735.1 Mesorhizobium sp. M7A.F.Ca.AU.001.01.1.1 | reverse complement strand
CAGCGAACCGGCGGCCGTATCCGAAACCGTCGACTGGCCGTTGCGGTCGGCTATCTGGGCGGGCAAAATCGTTCTCTACGTCGGCCTCGACCTCGGCGTTGGCGGCGCCTTCGCGCTTGCCTGGTTGGCCGGAAGTGCCCGTGCCGGGCAACGCTTCGTTGCAGCTGCAATCCTGAGCGGGCTGGTCGCGTCGTCCCTGTCGCTCGGATTGCAGGGGCTTGATGCACTCGGGGCGCCGCTCTCCCATCTGGCACAATCGGTCATCTGGCGGACCGGGCTCGGCACCAGCTTCGGCTGGACGGTGCTGGTCGCGCTGATCGCGCTGGGGCTTGGCCTGCTGTCGCTGGCCGGTCCCCGTGCCACCGCCAAGCCATTGGCGCTGGCCGGCCTGGCCGGGGTGGGGATTGCCCTTGCCGCCAGCGGCCATGCCAGTGCCGCCGAACCGCAATGGCTGACGCGGCCGATGGTGTTCCTGCATGGCGTCTGCATCGCGTCGTGGGTCGGCGCATTGGTCCCACTCGGGCTGGCGCTCAAGGGGCAATCGGCGGAGGCCACGCCATTCCTGCGGCGATTTTCTTGGGCGATCCTGCCCGTGGTGGCCGTGCTTGCCGCTGCCGGCACCGTGCTTGCCGTCATCCAGGTGCAAACGCCCGCGGCATTGGTCGACACCGCCTATGGAAGGCTGCTGCTGATCAAGCTCGGGCTGCTGGTCTTTCTGTTCACGCTCGCTGCCGTCAACCGCTGGAAACTCACGGCATCGGCCGAGGCGGGATCGACGGAAGTTCAACGCAGGCTGGTCCGCTCGATCGGCGTCGAGATGTTGATCGTGTTGGCGATTTTCGGCGTTGCCGCGGGCTGGCGCTTCACACCGCCGCCACGAGCCCTGGCGATCGCGGCAGCGCAACCGGTGTCGGTCCATATCCACGCGCTGCAAGCGATGGCCGATCTCAACATCACTCCAGGCCATGCCGGCCCGGTCGTTGCCTCGATGGTCATCATGAGCGGCGATTTCGGCCCGCTCGACGCCAAGGAGGTAACGCTTGTGCTGTCAAAGCCCGATTCCGGCATCGAGCCCTTGAAGCGCGCGGCAACCAAGCCCGGCGACGGCAGCTGGCGCGTCGACAACCTCGTCATTCCGCTGCCCGGCCGGTGGACGGTGCGCATCGACATACTGGTCTCGGATTTTCAGATGGTGAAGATCGAGGCGCCCGTCGACATCAGGCCGTAGGCGGGACTGCCAGGTACCTCTACACGGGCACGACCGACAATCCGGGCAACACAATTCGGCGAGGCGGTTGACGCAGGCGTCAAGGCCCGTCAATCATCGCCCGCAAAATCGCGGTCTCAACAAACGATCCGAGAGCAGGGAAGAAACGATGGAAAAAGCCGAAATCGGCCTGATCGGCCTTGGCACGATGGGCTCCAACCTGGCGCTCAACATCGCCGAGCACGGGCACCGCATCGCTGTCTTCAACCGCACCAGGGCGCGCACCGATGCCTTTGTCGAGAATGCCGGCGCACTCAGGGACATGGTCGTGCCCTGCTACAGCCTTGAAGAGCTCGCCGCCGCGATCCGGCCGCCGCGCCCGATCATCATCATGGTGCTGGCCGGCAAGCCGGTCGACGAACAGATCGCGGCACTGCGTGGCGTGCTGTCGGCCAACGACATCGTCATCGATGCCGGCAACGCCAATTTCCGCGACACGATGCGGCGCTTCTCCGAGCTTTCCGGTTCGGGTCTCACCTTCATCGGCATGGGCGTGTCCGGCGGCGAGGAGGGGGCACGCCACGGGCCGTCGATCATGGTCGGCGGCACGGAGGACTCATGGAAGCGCGTCGAGAAGGTGCTGACGGCGATCTCCGCCAAATTCAAGGACGAACCCTGCGCGGCATGGCTCGGCACCGACGGCGCCGGACATTTCGTCAAGACCATCCACAACGGCATCGAATATGCCGACATGCAGATGATCGCGGAGATCTACGGCATCCTGCGCGACGGCCTGGGCATGGGCCCGAAAGAGATCGGCACGGTGTTTGCCAACTGGAACAAGGGCCGGCTCAACTCCTACCTGATCGAGATCACCGCCAAGGTGCTGGCCGCCGACGATCCGAAGACCGGCAAACCGGTGGTCGACATCATCC
>NZ_RZPF01000924.1:0-2144 GCF_004022735.1 Mesorhizobium sp. M7A.F.Ca.AU.001.01.1.1 | reverse complement strand
ATCGAGGAGCGCGCCGGCACCATGGAACGTGCGCTCTCGACAGGCGTCGACAACGTCCGCGCCGTGCTCGAGAAGAGCGCCGTGTTTGTCGCCGGCGCCCTGCGCGAAAAGGTGCTGGAAGTCACCAGCACCCTGCACGAGCAGGCCGGTGCCGCGTTCAGCGACGCCGACCGCAAGATCGCCGAGCGCGCCGAGCAGACCTCCGCGGCCCTGCTGGCGCGGGCCGAAGACATCGCCCGCACCTTCGAGGAGGCCGACCGTCGCCTGCACGCCCGTGCAGAAGATACGTCGAACGCCTTGCTTGCCCGCGCGGACGACACGTCCAGCTCGCTGCTGGCCCGTGCCCATGAAACCGCCGATCAGCTGGCCGCTCGCGCAAATCAGATCGCCGGCACCTTCGAAGCGGCAGACCAGAAGCTCGCCGCCCGCGCCCAGGAAACCGCAGATCAGCTGACCGCCCGGGCTCAGGACACCGCCGACCATCTGGCAGCTCGTGCAAGCGAAATTGCAGGCACGTTCGATGCCGCCGACCAGAAGCTGGTCGCCCGCGCCATCGAAACGGCCCAGTCGCTGGCCGCGCGCGCCGGCGACATCCTGCGCAACTTCGAAGGCGCCGACCAGCGGCTCGGCATGCGGATCGGCGAATCGGCCGAAGCGCTTGCCGCACGCGCATCGGACCTTGGCCGCATCTTCGATGCCGCCGACCAGCAGCTCGTCTCGCGCATCGCCGAGGGTTCGGAAGCGCTGTCGAGCCGCGCCTCGGAAATCGGCCGTATCTTCGACGACGCGGATCAGCGTCTGGTGTCGCGCATCGCCAGCAGCACCACCACGATCGGCGAGCATGCCGAGACGATCGTCGGCGCCTTTGCCGATACCGAGCAACGGGTTGCCGAACGCGCAAGGCGGACCGGCCAGGAAATGGCCGTGCATGCCCGCGAAATCGAGCAGGCGCTTGCCGGCGCCGACGAGCGTCTCGCCTCGAGCGCGGCGGCCGCGGCAGCCCGTGTCGAAGAGCAGGTCTCGGGCGTCGAGAACCGCCTCGCCTTTACGGCCGAGACGATGGGCCAGAAGCTCAACGAGCAGGTGTCGAACGCCGAGGCGCAACTCGTCTCGCGCGCCAATGTGATCGCCGAGACCTTCACCGCGGTTGGCCAGCATATCGGCCAGAGCACCAACGATGCCGCCAAGACGATCGGCGCCAACACCCGCGAACTCAACACCATGCTCGCGGCGCGTTCGGCCGAAATGTCGAAGATCCTCGACGAAACCGCACGGCCTTTGGTCGAGCGCTTCGCCCAGGGCGGCTCGGAACTGCAAAAGAGCATGGAAGAGGTCACAGAACGCGCCACCGAGAAGCTGCGCAGCGAGAATGCCGCACTTGTCGACGCGCTCGCCAACCGCACCGCCGAAACCTTGTCGGCGGTCGAGGGTGCCCGCTCGTCGCTGTCCGACAGCGTCGCCGACCTCATCGGCCGGATGACCAAGTCCAGTTCGCAGCTCGGTCAGCTGATCGAGCAGGCCGCGGTCAATCTCGGCCAGGTCGATGAACGCCTGAGCGGCAGCACGCAAAGCTTCGCCGCCACCACCGAGAAGGCCGCGCAGACCTTTGCCAGCTCGGCACGTCTGGTCGATTCGAACACGACAAGGCTGACGGAACTGTCGTCGTCCACCTTGCGCGAGGTCGCGTCGATTGCCACCAAGTTCGACGAGCACAGCCGCCTGCTGTCCAGTGCTTCGGACCTGTTGAGCTCGGCCCAGAGCAACCTCGAACACACGCTCGAACGGCAGTCGTCGCTCGAAGACCTCGCCGTCGGCCTGGTCAAGAAGTCGGAAGATCTCGAAAGGGTCATGCGCTCGTTCGAAAATCTCGTCGGCCAGACGCTGCAGAACGCCGAAGGCAAGACGATGGAGTCGGCCGACAAGATCCGCAACGCCATCACCGACGTCGTCGACTCGGCAACCAAGCGCTTTGCCGATGCGACCGAGGAGATGCGGCGCACAGCGGGTTCGATCAAGAGCGAGCTCGACCTGACCCGCGCCGAGCTCAAGAAGGGCGTCATCGAAATGCCGGAAGAGGCCAAGGAATCGACTTCGGCCATCCGCCGCGCCGTTTCCGAGCAGATCAACGCCCTGAAGGAGCTTTC
>NZ_RZPF01000923.1:0-2147 GCF_004022735.1 Mesorhizobium sp. M7A.F.Ca.AU.001.01.1.1 | reverse complement strand
ATCCGACCACGCTTGGGCCTGACTTTGAGGATCACTTCGGCGATTTTGCGATGAAGGTGCCTGTGGCAGAGAACGTTAGGATGTGGAGCAACAGTGTGCTCCAAAAATAATCAAGAAACGCGCCGAGACCGCGACTCGAGCCACGAGCCGATCGATCAGGATCCCCGTGGGGTATCGAGAATTTCGGCGCAGCGCACCGCGGTCATGATCGGTGCCAATGACGCGTCTGTTAGAAGCACAACCGGCGCAATCTGGGTTTCCTCCACCGGCCACCAATCGCTGATTCCGCCCCTTATGACCGCCCATGCATCGTCTGAGCGCCCGGCTTTGGCCAGCGCGGCGGCGAGGAACACCACGTTGTCGAAAATACCGGGCAGGGTGTTGTCTTTTTCAAACATCTGCACCGCACCCTCATGATACTCATAGACACGCGCCAGTCCGATCATATGATCGGCCCGTGTCTGCGGATCCGAAAACTTTTTCTTGCTGCCTTCAACCTTCGCCACCGCCTCAGCAAAGCGAACTGCGCCACCAAGCTGCACACCCTGCGGTAAGCGAAAATCCTCCGAACCGTGTGATGCGGCGAACGCAGCCAGCCTTGCGAGTATCTTCAGAAGATCGGGATCGCCCTTCTTTCCCAAACTGCGGCGGCCGATCTCCGCTGTCTTTGCGGCTCGATCCCAGCTTTCGGTTTGGCGTGCCGCTAGCGAGCAAAGCGTGATCTGATCAATCTGGACGTCGAACGTCTCGAATTGGTCTAGTGCGGCGACGGACGTCTCGACATGTCCGAGCACTTCGTGCCATTGACCGCGGTACGCCGAGATCTCCGCGAGAGCCGCTGCGGCCCGGGCCGTACCCTTCTTCACCAGGTCGGCGAACGCCTGTTCCGCTTCTTCGATGTCCCCACCCAGAGCCTTCTTTTGTGCCGCCTCAAGCTGCGTTAGTTTTGCCATTCGGGAATCTCCGGGTTAAACCTGTGAGCGATGTCGCGATGAAGTTCGTCATCGATTTCAAGAGTGTTGTCTTCGTCGACAAAAAAAGCGCCTTCAGCGTAACACGCGTCAATCGTTTTGATCATTGCCGTAAGGCTCTCATACTCCACAGGCTGCTGGGGCTCCCCATGAATGAAGCCGATTATCTCTGCGGTTTCCTTCTTCTCATGGCCGCATGAGGCGAGGTAGAAATCCCCGCCTCCGTCAGCAAACACCGGAAACCACCCTTTGCGCCACTGCGGTGCGTCCCTTCGTTCCATGAATATTTCGACAGCTTCTTCGAGCGACAGCAGGTAGAAGCCGGGGAAAAAGTAAACGGTGTCCAACTGCTCGCCTTCGTTCACCCTGGTTCCGTCGCGCCAGCGATATAGTTGCTCCAACTCCAACGGAAGCGGGAAAGGCAACCGTGCCTCCCAGGCACGGATGTCCATGGTGGACAGCCCGGGCTGGAGCAGAGTTGGCGTTACGCGTCCGAGACGCGTCAGAAATTGAACGATCCGGTCCAGTTCTTCGATCATTGCAGGAGCCTGACTCTAGATGACTTCCACCCAATATGAATCGCCGTTGCCAATATTGTTGTTCTGATAAAACGACGAAAGTTTGCCGCCTTGGGCGTTCTGCTCCGACACCGGAATCGCCGCGACGGCGGCTTTCGGCTTACCCGGAGGTTTTCCACCCTGGGTCGAAGAGGCGAAGGGAAACTCGTCGAGCGACGTCTTTTTCTTGCCCTTTTTCTCGCCTTTGAGCGCGGCTCGCCGGTTCTTGCGGATGGCGCTTCGGCTTGTCTGGCGCGTCAGCTTCTTCTTGCCGGAAGCGGGCATCCGCTTCCTCATGTTGGCTACCTTGTTAGGAAAGGTTGCCGAATCGAAAACGACCGTAGGCAGCGGGGCTGGATTTGCATTCCCCTGCAGGTCGACCGTATTTTTGTTGTTGTGATATTTCTTGTCGGTGTGGCGGCAGGCGTTCTTGCCATCCATCTTGACGTCGAACGAGTAGAGTATCCAATCTGTTGCCTGTTTGAACGTATTGGATTTGACGCCGCCAACCGTTCCGGGTTCGTCACCCGTACTCATCCCGTATTGCGAGCCTTTGTTAGCAATCATGGCGCCGCCCTTAGCGAAGACGGTTGTCGTGCCATTCTGCAATGTGCTGCTC
>NZ_RZPF01000922.1:0-2148 GCF_004022735.1 Mesorhizobium sp. M7A.F.Ca.AU.001.01.1.1 | reverse complement strand
CGTTCGGGAAATCCGGCCCCTGGACAAAGTCCATCAGCTTCGCCACCGGCGCGTCCCGGTTTTCGATCAGGTGAAGTGCGGCATCGCAAAGCGCGGCGGCGTTGTGGGGCGGGATCGATGTCGCCATGCCCACCGCGATGCCGGACGAGCCGTTGGCCAAAAGGTTGGGAAAGGCGCCGGGCAAAACCACCGGCTCCTCGTCTTCTTCATTGTAGGTCGGCCGATAATCGACGGCATCCTCGGTGATGCCGGACAAAAGTTCGGTCGCCACATCGGTCATGCGCGCTTCGGTGTAGCGCATGGCGGCGGCGTTATCACCGTCGATGTTACCGAAATTGCCCTGCCCGTCGACCAGGGGATAACGCATCGAGAAATCCTGCGCCAACCGCACCAGCGCGTCATAGATCGACTGGTCGCCATGCGGGTGGAACTTGCCCATCACCTCGCCGACGATGCGGGCGCATTTGGCAAAGCCCTGATCGGGGTTGAGCCGCAGCAGGCGCATGGCGTGCATGATGCGGCGATGGACCGGCTTCAGTCCGTCGCGCACATCGGGCAGCGCCCGGTGCATGATGGTCGACAGCGCATAGGCCAGATAGCGCTCTTCCAGCGCCTTCTTCAGATCGACCGGCTCGATGTGATCGCCACCGCCATTTTCAGGCGGCAAAAGCCTTTTTCCCATGGGCTCGGACTAGCCGAGCGGGTGATTCGCGGCAAGAGCCCGACGGAGATACCGGCCTTTCTGCAACATGAAACCATACCCCAGCGGATGTCGGCCAACATCAGCCTGTTACATGCGGGCTCTATCGCCAAGCGCGACGATATCCGGCTATCGGCTCTTCATGACAAATTCACCGGTTTGCGCAAAGACGGTGGGATCGGGTTTGCCTTTCACCGCGATTTTTGACCAATGTGCCGGGACACGCCTTTTTCCGGTCCAGTTCGTCACGGAATGGTGATGGCGCAAATAATTGAAAAAACAATTTCAGGACACTCTCAGGGACCTTGCGATGACAATCAAACGCTCAATTCTCAAGAAACTGGCTTTTTCGACCTTCTTGCTCACGCTGCCGCTGAATGCGGCCCTCGCACAGGATACGGCAGTGGCCGACCGGCTGAAGGCAGCGCTTGTCGCACAAGGTGTCGACATCACCTGGACCGGGGTGACCGGCGACAACACCAGCATGGTGCTGCAGGGCGTTGCCATCAAACCGGCGGCGGAGAAGGAAGCGCTTCCCATCGGCGACGTCAAACTCGAAGGCGTGACCGAGGCAAATGGCGGCTATGACATCGCCACCGTATCAACGGCTGCCTTCACACACAGCAAGGACGGCGTCACCCTCGACCTCAGCCCCTTCGTCATCCACGACATGACAGTTCCGGCCGACGGTTCCACCGGCCCGCTGGGCTCGCTGATGATGTACAAGTCCGCCGAACTCTCGAACATGACCGTCAAGGTCGCCGACAAGACCGCCTTCTCGATGGACGGGCTTGCCATCGAGATCACGCCGCCGGCGGACGGCAAGGCGATGGAATTCACCGCCACCACGGAAAAATTCAATGCCGACCTGACGCTGGTGGACGATCCCAAGTCCAAGGAAGTCATCAACGCGCTCGGCTACCAGAACATCGCGGGCAATCTCGAAATGGCCGGCACCTGGCAGCCCACGGACGGCAAGATGGAACTGTCGAAATACGACATCTCGGTCGAGAATGCCGGCACGCTCGGCATGACCTTCAATCTCGGCGGCTACACGCTGGACTTCATCAAGTCGCTGCAGGAAATGCAGAAGAAGATGGCGGCACAGCCGGAAGGCGCCGACAATTCGGCGCAAGGCATGGCCATGCTCGGCCTGTTGCAGCAGCTTTCGTTCAACAGCGCCTCGATCCGCTTCGACGACGATTCGCTGACCAACAAGGTTCTGGACTATGTCGGCAAGCAGCAAGGCATGTCCGGCAAGGACATCGCCAACCAGGCCAAGGCGATCGTGCCGTTCGGCATGGCGCAGCTCAACAATCCGGAACTGACTGCGCAGGTTACGGCCGCGGTCAGCAAATTCCTCGACGATCCGAAGAGCCTCGAAATCTCGGCCGAGCCGCCGGCATCCGTGCCGTTCGCGCTGATCATGGCGGGGGCCATGTCCAACC
>NZ_RZPF01000921.1:0-2162 GCF_004022735.1 Mesorhizobium sp. M7A.F.Ca.AU.001.01.1.1 | reverse complement strand
GTGCCGCCGCGGCGGTGGCAACCTGGGTGGTGAGCATGGCAGCGCCGGCAAGACCGTCGGCTGCCAGTTCCGAACCGGCGTTGAAGCCGAACCAGCCAACCCACAGCAGTGAAGCGCCGATCACCGAATAGACCAGGTTATGCGGCGCCATGTTGGTGGTGCCATAGCCTTCGCGCTTGCCGAGAACCAGCGCACAGACCAGACCGGCGACACCGGCGTTGATGTGAACGACCGTACCGCCGGCAAAGTCGAGCACGCCCGCCGATCCGAGGAAGCCGCCACCCCAGACCCAATGCGCGATCGGCACGTAGACGACCAGCAGCCACAACGCCATGAAGATCAGCAGCGCCGAGAACTTCATGCGTTCGGCGAAGGCGCCGGCAATGAGCGCCGGCGTGATGATGGCGAATGTCATCTGGAACATCGAGAACACGAATTCAGGAATGTTGGCGACGCCCGGCAGCCACAGCGAGGCCGTGGTGATGCCGTGATGGAAGAACTTCGAGGTGCCGCCGATATAGCTGTTCACGCCGCCGCCGTCCGAGAAGGCCAGCGAATAGCCGAACATGAACCACAGCACCGTCACCAGGCAGGTGATGGCGAAGCTCTGCATGACGGTGGCGAGCACGTTCTTCTTGCGCACCATGCCGCCGTAGAACAGCGCCAGGCCCGGAATGGTCATCATCAGCACCAGCGCCGTCGAGGTCAGCATCCAGGCGGTGTTGCCGGTGTCGAGCACCGGGGTCGGGGCAGCAGCCGGCGCGGCCGCGGCTGCGGCCGGTGCCGCTTCCTGTGCGAAGGCGGCAACCGTGCCCAATGCTGCGAGAGTAAGCGAACCCAAAAGGGCAGCTCGTCCCGTCGTCTTCAAGGTGGAAGGAATATTCATTGAACTCTCCATTGGAATACGTGATCGCCGCTCAGAGCGCGTCGGTGTCTGTTTCGCCGGTGCGGATGCGCACCGCCTGATCGATGCCGAAAACGAAGATCTTGCCGTCGCCGATCTGGCCGGTCTTGGCGGCTGCGGTGATGGCTTCGACGGCCTTGTCGACCATGTCGGCACTGACCGCGACTTCGATCTTGATCTTCGGCAGGAAGCTGACCGCGTATTCCGCCCCGCGATAGATCTCCGTATGCCCTTTCTGACGCCCGTAGCCTTTGACTTCGGTGACGGTCAGGCCCTGGATGCCGACGGCGGTGAGCGCTTCGCGTACCTCGTCGAGCTTGAACGGCTTGATGATTGCCATCACGATTTTCATAAGGTTTCACCCTTTGCTGTTGCGGTCCCCCGCGTTTGTACACCTTCACCGATCCCAAAGAGCCGGAGAGTGCCCACAAGGATTCAAGCTCCGTGCCAAGTGCGGAAGCAGGGTGTTAACCCACTGTAAACAAAGAGATTAGGGAGTGCGCCGACGCAACCTGCCCACAGCTGCGGCGATACGCCTGCTTAAAAATTGGGCAAATTTCGAAAAATGCCTACTCTGCAGGCGATCGCTTGAGCCGGATCAGCCCTTCCTGCGCAACCGAGGCAATCAGCGTACCGTCGCGGGCAAACAGCGAGCCGCGTGTAAAGCCGCGCGAGCCCTGCGTCGACGGGCTGTCCTGCGTGTAGAGCATCCAGTCGTCGAGCGCATGGCTGCGGTGGAACCACATGGCGTGGTCGAGGCTCGCCGCCTGGATATCGCGATCGAAAATGGCGCGGCCATGCGCGAAGGTCGATGTGTCGAGCAGCGTCATGTCGGAGAGATAGGCGAGCACCGCTGCCTGGATGGCGCGGTCCGCCGGCACCGGACCGGTGGTGCGGATCCAGATGTTCTGCTTTGGCTCCAGCTTTTCGCGGCTGGTGTAATGCTTCAGCATCACCGGCTTCATCTCGATCGGCCGGTCGCGCTCCCAGTAGCGTTTGATCCCATCGGGCACCGCCTCGCCGAATTTGCCCAGCAATTCGCGTTGCGACAGCAATGTGTCCGGCCCCGGAACGTCCTGCGGCATCGGCACCTGGTGCTCCAGGCCGACCTCATCCTGCTGGAACGAGGCTTCGAGCGAAAAGATCGCCTGGCCGTGCTGGACCGCCACCACGCGCCGCGTGGTGAAGGAGCCGCCGTCGCGAATGCGGTCGACCTCGTAGACGATCGGCACCTTGGTGTCGCCGGGCCGCATGAAAT
>NZ_RZPF01000091.1:0-12752 GCF_004022735.1 Mesorhizobium sp. M7A.F.Ca.AU.001.01.1.1 | reverse complement strand
GGTGCAGGAGCATCGGGCCAAGGACTTCGACCAGCGATTGGCCGACAATGAGCGCGAATGGCGCGGCTTCCTCGACACCATCCAGGTCGAGACGCCCGACAAGGCGCTCGACGCCATGGTCAACCACTGGCTTCCCTATCAAAGCCTGGCCTGCCGCATCCGCGCCCGCTCGGCCTTTTATCAGGCCAGCGGCGCCTTCGGCTTCCGCGACCAGTTGCAGGATACGCTGGCGCTGCTGGCACATGACCCGCAGCTGGCGCGCGACCAGATCCTCAACGCGGCGCGGCGGCAGTTCCCCGAAGGCGACGTGCAGCACTGGTGGCTGCCGCGCACGGGTGCTGGCGTACGCACGTTGATCTCCGACGACGTGGTCTGGCTTGCCCACGCTACGGCGCGCTATTTGCTGGTCACCGGCGATGCCTCCATCCTCAAGGAGCAATTGGCCTTCATCGATGGACAGCCGCTGGGCGAGGGCGAGCACGATGCCTTCTTCACCCCGGAAATCTCGAAGAAGACAGCGACGCTCTACGACCATTGCGCGCGTGCGCTCGATCTCGCCATCAAGCGCAGCAGCCCCGCGGGCCTGCCGCTGATCCTCGGCGGCGACTGGAACGACGGCATGAACCGCGTCGGCGAGCACGGCAAGGGCGAGAGCGTCTGGCTCGGCTGGTTCCTGCTGAAGACGCTGGGCGATTTCGCGCCCGTCGCCAAGACCGAGGGTGATGCCAAGCGAGCACAGGCCTGGGCAAAGCATGCCGATGTTCTGAAGCGGGCGCTTGAGAGCACCGCATGGGACGGCGAATGGTACCGGCGCGGCAGTTTCGACGACGGCACGCCTTTGGGGTCTCGCAACTCGCAGGAGTGCAAGATCGACTCGATCGCCCAGTCCTGGAGCGTGCTTTCGGGAGAGGGCGACCCGGCACGGTCGACCACCGCCATGGAGCAAGCAACGAAGCTGCTCGTCGACGACAAGCTGAAGATCGTCAAGCTGTTCACGCCGCCATTCTCGAAGACGGAAAAGGACCCCGGTTACATCAAGAGCTATCCGCCTGGCGTGCGCGAGAATGGCGGCCAGTACACCCACGCCGCCACATGGTTCGTCATCGCGCTTGCCGAGATGGGGCAGGTCGACGAGGCTTATCGTTGTTTCTCGATGCTGAATCCCGTCAACCACGCGACCGACGAGGCCACGGCCGAGCACTATCGAGTCGAGCCCTATGTCGTGGCGGCCGACATCTATGCCGGGGACGACAATGCCGGCAACGGCAAGGGCGGCCGTGGCGGCTGGACCTGGTACACCGGCTCTGCCGGCTGGCTCTACAGGGCTGCGGTCGAAGGCATTCTGGGCATCGAACGGCGCGGCAAGCGTGTCCAGTTCAAGCCGAAGCTGCCAAGCCACTGGGATGGGTACTCGGCAAATCTCAAAATGCTGGGGGCGGAACTCAAGGTTCGTGTCATCCGCGACAATAAGGCCAAGGCCGTGTCGCTGGAGGTGAATGGGGCAAAGACCAAGGCTTCGGCAGTCGAGCTGAAGGACGGCGAAGTTGCCGAGGTTGTCGTCAGGATTCCGGCCTGAGGCCTGTTGCCCAAAAAGCATGCGCTCGGGGCTGAGGCCCCGACCGCGACTTTTGTCACGCCAGGCGGGATGAGAGGCCCCATCCCGCCTGGCGTTGCCGTCTGCCGTTGACGGGCATCCCGCCGAGAAGTCTATGAAATCAAAGGCTTGAGGCGTCCCATAGGAGTAGCCGCGAGCGGTGAGGGTTTGGCCACCCTTCGCCTGGAAGGGCATCCTGCAGCTTTGTTTTGCTTTATACTTCGCGAAAGGCGATTTCGGCCTCAGTCATCCGCCCGACATTGTTGCTGATTAAAATTATGGCAGCACGTGCCAACTGCCATGATTTCGCCGCATGCCTGACATTTTACCTGTCTTCTCAAACCGTTAGGTGATCACGGCAGATTTCGGAACGTCGCCATCTTTTGTTCGCTCTAAGGGAACTGAAGGGGTACACGGCCATTGTTTTGCGACGTATCAACCGGTACGAATAAAATGATGCAGTGCACAATAAACAGCGTGGCGGAGTAACTGGGGTGACCCTTCTGCAAATCTACTGGCGAGCTCTCGGTTATCTGGCCGCGGACAGGAAACGCGTTGCGTTGATCTGTTCGGCCAACGTGGCTCTCGCCATCGTAGCGCTTCTCGAGCCGATTATGTTCGGTCGCGTCATCGGCGCCATCTCCGAGCGTGGCTCTGTCTTCACCACCCTGGTCATGTGGGCCGGTCTCGGCGCCTTCAACATCGTTGCCTTCGTCATGGTGGCGCGCGGCGCTGACCGCTTTGCCCACGCGCGGCGCAGCGAAGTGCTTTGCGAGTCGTTCGAGCGCGTGATCACCATGCCGCTCGCCTGGCACCATCAGCACGGCACCTCCAATGCGCTGCACACGATGCTGCGTGCCGTCGAAACCCTGTTCAGCCTTTGGCTCGAATTCATGCGCCAGCATCTGTCCACGGCTGTCGCCCTCGTACTGCTGGTTCCGACCGCGATCAGCATGGACCTGCGCATGTCGCTGGTGCTGCTTGGCCTCGGGCTGCTCTATGTCGGCATCGGCCGGATGGTCATGCGCCGCACCAAGGCGGGCCAGGCTGCGGTCGAGCGCCACTACCACAAGGTGTTCGCGCATGTGACCGACTCGGTCAGCAACGTTGCGGTGCTGCAGAGCTACAATCGCCTCGGCCACGAGGCCGATACGCTGCGCCGCTACGTCAAGAACCTGCTCGACGCGCAGAACCCTGTGCTCGACTGGTGGGCGCTGGCCAATGCCTTGCACCGTCTGTCATCGGCAATCTCGATGCTGATCGTGTTGTCGATCGGCTCCTATCTCGTGACTCATGGTCAGTTGGGTGTCGGCGACGTCATTGCCTTCACCGGTTTTGCCACGATGCTGATCGCTCGCCTCGACCAGATGTCGGCTTTCGCCAACCAGATTTCCGAGGCCCGTGCCAAGCTCGAGGATTTCTACCATCTCGAGGACTCCGCGGCTGATTCCGCCGAGCCGGACGGCTTGCGCGATCTTTCCAACGTCACCGGCCATGTGCGCTTCGAGAATGTCGGCTTTGAATTCGCCAATTCCGGCCAAGGCATCGACGACGTGTCCTTCGAGGTGCAGGCGGGCCAGACCGTCGCCATCGTGGGCCCGACGGGTGCCGGCAAGACCACGCTCATCAACCTGCTGCAGCGTGTCTTCTCGCCGTCCCATGGCCGTATCCTGATCGACGGCATCGACACCCGCACCGTGACCCGCAAGTCGGTGCGCCATTCGATCGCCACGGTGTTCCAGGATGCCGGCCTGCTCAACCGCTCGATCGAGGACAACATCCGTGTCGGCCGCGCCGATGCAAGCAATGACGAGATCCATGCCGCCGCCAATGCGGCTGCCGCACAGGACTTCATCCTGTCCAAGAGCAATGGCTACGACACGGTGGTTGGCGAACGTGGCGGCCAGCTGTCGGGCGGCGAACGTCAGCGCATCGCCATTGCCCGTGCCGTGCTGAAGGACGCACCGATCCTGGTGCTCGACGAGGCGACCAGCGCGCTCGACGTCGAGACCGAGGACCGCGTCAAGGAAGCGATCGACGAACTGCGCCGCGACCGCACCACCTTCATCATCGCCCACCGCCTGACCACCGTTCGCGACGCCGATCTGGTCGTGTTCATGGACAAGGGCAGGGTGGTCGAGATGGGCGGCTTCACCGAGCTGTCGCTGCGCAATGGCCGCTTTGCCAGCCTGCTGCGCGCTGGCGGCCTGCTCAACGACGAGGAGGTCCGCCGCCTCAGCCGCACCGTGCTGCAACAGCAGGAAGCGGCCGCCTGATCAGGCACGTCTCTGCTTTCTCCCACAGGGGAGAAGGCAAAGCGCTGCAGCCCTGCGACACCACCGCTCGATTGCCCCGAACGCCGCGGCGGTTTATGTAGAACCGCATGAGCGACACGACTTCACGCCTGACAAGCTGGATGGATCTCGCCAACCCGACGCGCTTCGTCGGGCTGGCGGACAAGGTCGTGCCATGGCTGGCCACGATCGCCGCACTGATCCTCGCAGTCGGGCTCTATATGAGCTTTGCCGCGCCTGAGGATTTCCAGCAAGGCATCACCGTCCGCATCATGTACATCCACGTGCCTTTCGCCTGGCTGGCCATGATGTGCTACACGCTGATGGCGGTCTCGGCGCTCGGCACGCTCGTCTGGCGGCATCCGCTGGCCGATGTCGCGCTGAAATCAGCCGCACCCATCGGTGCGGTCTTCACCGCGCTGGCGCTGATCACCGGTTCGATCTGGGGCAAGCCGATGTGGGGCACCTGGTGGGTCTGGGATGCGCGGCTGACTTCGGTCTTCGTGCTGTTCCTGATGTATCTCGGCATCATCGCGCTGACCCGTGCGCTCGACGATGCCAGCCGCGCCGCCTGGGCCGCCGCCATCATCACGCTGGTCGGCTTCATCAACATCCCGATCATCAAATTCTCGGTCGACTGGTGGAACACGCTGCATCAGCCGGCCTCGGTGTTCCGCATGGGCGGCTCCACCATCGACCCCAGCCTGCTGTGGCCGCTTCTGGTGATGGCGCTCGGCTTCACCGTGCTGTTCTTCGCGCTGCACCTGATGGCGATGCGCACCGAAATCCGCCGTCGCCGGGTGATTGCCATGCGCAGGGTCGCGGCACGGCAGGCGGAGCGCTCTCCCCCTTCTCCCCTTGTGTGAGAAGGCAAGACGCTTCTTAGTTCACCCCATCCTTCCGCGCGCCGCCACAGGCAGCGTTTCCAGCACTTTGTCGCCGTCGATCAGATTGACCTCGTTGAACAAGTTTGTGACGACGCAGCAATGGTCGGGCACCACACGCACGCGCTCGCCGATGCGCAATTTGCCGTCACCCGCGCTCCCGGCACGCCGGGCAACTCGCCGAAATCGGCGAGACCCAGCGTGTCGCTGGACAGCGCCTTGCTGCCGGCATCGAGGATAACGCGCGTCGCGGTGGGATGGCTGACCACCGTCGACAGCACCGTCAGCGCGCAATCGTCGAGCGTGCCGACGCCTTTGGCGACCTGATAGCGGTCGAGATAGATGTAGGTGCCTGGACGATACTCCGTGACAACAGATGTATCGCTGGAGCGCCACATATCCGGCGTGCCGCCGCTGGAGATGCGTTCGCAGGCGAGGCCCGATGCGGCCAGCGCCTGCTTGGCGTCGGCGAGCCAGGCTTCGGCCTCCGCTGCCTTCCCGGCGGCCGGGTAGGTCATCAGTCCTCCGAAGGCGAGGCCACCGGTTCTGTCGATCTGTCTTGCCAGCGCAACCGCTTCATCGGCCGACTGCACGCCGCAGCGTCCCATGCCGGTGTCGCATTCGACCAGCACCGGTAGACGATGACCGGCATCGGTGAAGGTGGTTGCCAGCCCTTCGAGCGTCTCCATGCTGTCCGCTGTCACCGACAGGGTGACGCGCCCGTGCAGCGCCAGAAGCCGCTCCAGCTTGGCGCGCCCAAGGATGTTGTAGGGAAGAAAAATATCGGCCAGCCCGGCATCGGCCATCACCTCGGCCTCGCCGATCTTCTGGCAGGTGATGCCGACGGCGCCGGCCGCCACCTGCTTCTTCGCCCAATAGGGCAATTTGTGCGTCTTGATATGCGGCCTGAGCTTCAGCCCGTTCTTGTCGGCATGCGCCTGGGCGCGGGCAATGTTGGCTTCGGCGCGCGCGGCGTCGATGAGAATCGACGGCGTATCGAGGTCGTGGACGGTCGGCATCATCTTTCACCCCATGAGGAATCCGCGGGTTTTATGGCCCTGAAAATCCGCGATGTCACGCGGCCAGCGAAGCGGATCTGTGGTCCATGCGCCTAAGCGCAAGACCGGGCAGGGCGGCGAGATGGATCGACACCGCATCGACGTTCGGCTATGCGATTTGCCAGACAAATCGATACGAAGGGATCATGATCATGAAGCGCTCCGCCATCAACGACATCATCCGCGAAGCCGACGCTTTCATCCGCTCGTTCGGCTACATCATGCCGCCCTTCGCCTATTGGTCGCCGCAGGAGGCGAAGGCGCGCCAGGCCGACTCCGCGGCCGTGTTTACCTCGCGGCTCGGCTGGGACATCACCGATTACGGTCAGGAGAAGTTCAAGGAGCTCGGCCTGTTCCTGTTCACCGTTCGCAACGGCCGCTACGAGGACATGAAGAAGGGCATGGGCATGCTCTATGCCGAGAAAATCATGATCTCGCGCAAGGACCAGCTGTCGCCGATGCATCGCCACAACGTCAAGGCCGAGGACATCATCAACCGTGGCGGCGGCAAGCTGGTGCTGGAACTGTTCATGCATGACCGCGACGGCGGCATCGATCCCAAGGCCGAGGTTTCGGTGCCGGTCGACGGAACCATCCACAGGCTGCCTGCGGGCGGGCTCCTGAAGCTCGACCCGGGCCAAAGCGTCACGCTGCTGCCCGGCGTCTGGCATGCCTTTTGGGCCGAGGGCAAGGATGTGCTGATCGGCGAGGTCTCGACCGTCAACGACGATCTCACCGACAATGTGTTTCGCGAACCGATCGGCCGTTTTTCCAACATCGACGAAGACGTTGCCCCGATCCATCTGCTGGTGTCCGACTACGAGAAGTGGCTGGGGTAAAGGGCCGCTCCACGCCCTCGGCGACGCCAGTCACACGACCGTGTGACTAGTCGCACGGTCGAAAGTGGGTAGGCCGTATCGCCTACCTACTGCGATCCCTGTTCGACCGATCCTGCCGCTTCGTCCTTGAAGACGACCTTTGTGCCTTTTTGCACTTCGGAGGCGAGGTCTTCGGCATCCCAGTTGGTCAGCCTGATGCAACCATGCGAGAAGGTCTTTCCGATCTTGCCTGGGTCCGGAGTCCCGTGAATGCCGTAGCTATCGATGGACAAGTCGATCCAGACCGATCCCACCGGATTGTTTGGCCCGGCAGCGATCGTGAAGGGGCGCTTGCTCCTCACTCCCTTGAAGGCAAACTCGGGATCGTAATGATAGGCTGGGTGGTGCACCACGCGTTTGACCTCCGCCTGGCCACTCGGCGCGGGCTTCTCCTGACTTCCGATCGAGGCGGGGTACGTCGCAAGCACTTTGCCGGAAGGGTCAAGCACCCGAACCTGGCGAGCGCTCTTGTCGACCTCGACGCTCGCGATGTCTTGCGGCGGATCACCTCGGGTGACAGCTGGCACGAGCAGCTTTTGCCCCGCCCTCCTGAAGCCGATGCCGGGATTGAGCCGTTCAAGCAGTTGCTCGCTGATGTGGAAGCGCTCCGCCATCTTTTCCAGGGCATTGTGGTAGGCCAGCCTGGGCAGGCGGGCCATCCTCTCCATGCGCGCCGGAATTCGCCTGGTGAACGGCCCATGCACATCCTTGCGTGTCAAATCGTAGGTCTCAATCGCGGGGCGCGAGGAGGTCGCGACCAGCTTGTCCCATGTCTCGCGGGTGAGCTTGCCGTCGGCAGGCAATCCGTTGGCCGCTTGGAACGCACTGACTGCCCGGGTGAAGTTCTCTGCCTTGCGGCCATCGATCAGGCCTGGCGAGAAGCGTGCACGATCCAGGAGGATTTGCGCCTTCAGCACGGTCGCACTGACGCCTTTCGCTTCGCTGCCGTCAAATTGGGCGTTGTTGACGGCGGCCGCGTCCAGTTTTGCCGCCGCCGTTGCATCGCATGCGATGACGAGCATGGCGACCGCGACAAGAACGAGCCTGATCATGGAGGTCACACTCCCGTATGGGCACCTGCTTCTATGACGTCGCACGGCCGATCTGGTTCCATTTCCTGCAGTTGCGTCCGACTGCCGAGTGCCGTGCGCGCAGTGAACCCGGACCAGGAGCACCCGGCGGTGGCGCGGGTGCATTGTTGATAAGGGTCCGCCATCATCAAGATGAATGGCGACTCCCGTCAGCGCATGTGTTGGCTTCAGAACCGCAGAGACCGGAGCGACAACGGGCCAACGCCCGATTGAGTCCGTCTCCACAGGCTCGGTGACCGAGGAGAGCCAGGATGCAATTTCCTGCCCAGAAGAACAAAGGACCGGCTCAACCAGCCGAGGATGAGCGCCAGGCACGGCTTGAGAAAACAGCCAGGCTCAAGCAGCTTCGCTCCTATGCTTCCTGGCTTTCGTCTGACCCAAACGCCCAACTTCACGATGAGATAGACTGCTCCGTGCTGATCGAAGGCGTGGGACGACGCAGCATGGAGCCTTGGCTGATCGGCAGGTGACATACCCGGGCGGCGAGGTTTCCACCGCCAACGACGATCTGGCCGACAATTTGTTTGGCTAAAGCAGTTCACCGTTTCACGGAGACGGCGACCCGCTCTAACTCCTTGTTTTGACGCAATTCCGGACGGAAAACCGTTTCACACTTTTCCTGGAATTGCTCTAGCCGATCGGCCGCAACAGTGGCGACAGGCAGACTTCGCGTCAGTGACAGCAGCCTTGCTGCGCGCTCGTCCTGCACAGGCAGGGCGGCACCGACAGCCAGCGAAGCTTGCGCCGGGTTGCTGAGGAAGCGCCGCTCGGGCGCAATGCCTTTCAGATGCCGATGGAGCTCTTCGCGCTCACGTTCAGCCTCAGCGAAATGCTTGAGCGTCGCATGCGCCACACCCTTGGCGTAGCGCTGCATGGCCGCCGTCAGCACATAGAGGCCCGGCTCCTCGGTGATCGGTTCGTCGATGATCTCCTGCCAGCGGCCGAAGCGCACCTGCACATGCGATTTCATCGCATGGTAGCCTTCCACCGTCTGCGTGAGCTTTGGCCGGCCCTGGATGGCGACCACGTCGCGCGCGACCAGGCTGCGCACCCTGTCGGCGGCCCACAGTGCAGACTGGTGCTGGCCCGACAACATGCAGGTGAACATCATCAGATGCAGATCGTGGCAGCAGCCGAGCAAATAATAGGTCGGCTCGTCGGCATAGGCGAGATAGAGGTCGTTGGCGCGCACCGCCTTTTCGCTGGCGCGTTTTGCTTTCTCATACTCGCCGCACAGCACATAGATGTGCCCCGGCATGTGGTTCATATGCCCGGCATCGGGGCACATCTCGCCGAGCAGATCCGCTGACCGCATGCCGCGCTCCGGCATGGTGGACATTTCCAGGAGATGGATGTGCAGGTGGACGATCGCCGGATGTTGTGCTGCGCCGGCCTCATCGGCAAGCCGGATCGACCGCTCGCAGACGTCGAGCGCCTCGACGACATCGGAATTCGGCGCCGGCGCGCCGGTCTTGAGGTTCCACAGCCGCCGCACCGTGCGCATCATCAGTGCTTCGACCAGCAGTGCCATCACATCATGGTCATCGGGAAAGTCCCGATACACAAGCCGCATCGCGGCGGCATAGGCGTCATCCCAACGTTCGAATTCCTCCAGGCTCACCCGGTGTGGCTTCTGGAAGCGGGCGGCCAGCGCCTCGATCAGCCGCTTCTCGATCTCACTGGCGGAAGCCGCATTGGCCCTGGCCAGTTGGACATGCTCGAAGCAGCGTTTGGTCGCGCTGTCGGCCTCGGCCTCGCCATGCTCCTTCCAGGTCAGATTGTAGAAAGGTCCAGCGGCATAGGCGATGCCCCAGTGAACCATCGCGCAGTGAGGATCCGTCTCCAGCGCCTTCTCAAAACACTTGATGCCTTCCTCATGGTTGAAGCCGTAGCACCAGTTAAGGCCAATATCGAACCAACGCTGGGTTTCTGTCGAGCGAGTGGAGATGGGGCGGCGGTAGGTGCCGAGGTCGAAGCGGTCCATGTCGTCTCATTTCAATTCTGATTGCCAGCGAGCCAGCTCTGGTCAGACTCCTTCGCCATCAATGTGTGCCGAAACTGGCAGGCATGGCAAACGCAACGAGTGCCATCGCTGCTTGCATTGGAGACTATCGCCGCCCTTAGCCGGTCTCTTCGGGCACCGTTTCATTTTGCCAGCCGGCTAGCTCAGGCAGGTCGTCAAGCCAGCTTTTCTCGGTCATCAAGGCATCGCCGGCCTGCGGAGCAGCCTCGGTGGCGTTTTGAATGAGCCAGTCCATCCACTTCCGATAGGCAGCCGGGGTCAACTCGGGCGGCAGCACCTTGGCCTTGGCCAGCATGCGTTTGCGGAAACTCACCTGCCTGCGGAGTTTCGTCGTCGTGTATTTGATGGTCTTGCCTTGATATTCGACCGTCCAGCGCCCGTCGCCGTGGCTGGCGAGCCTGTCGATGGCGAAGCCGCTATCCACCGGCCTATCCCGCCAAGGAAGCTCGACGGCATTCTTCCTCAGATCGACTGCCCATCGCCTGTAGTTGGTCCCGGCACGCTGGGGCGGCAGCACCCCTGTCTGTTCGAGCATTTTCCTGCGGAAGGTCGGCTGCTTCTTAAGCTGGCCTGTCGTCAGCTCGATGCGATGCCCGCGGAATTCGACGTGCCAGCGGATCCTGCCATTGCCGAAATACTTGACCAGCCTGTCGATGACGAATTCGTCGTCGGAGAGCGTCACGCAGCCTTGGCTGATGCGTTCGAGAAGGAATCGGCTGTCACTGACCATTACGCGTTTGCTCCATGCTCCTCGATGTAGCAGAGGCCGGGTGCCGGGAGTGGAGCGCGACCGGAATCGGCCTCGGCTTCATCGAAGGAAATCACGCAGCCGAAGCGGCCTACAGGAAGGCAGGGTAAGTGACGACACGGCGCGCGATGCGGCGAACGCCGGAATAAATATGCCGGCTCGTTGGATCGACTGGTGTTGCGGCGGTGTCTTGAATTTCACGCTTGGCGCGTTCGACGGGGTCGCTGGTACAGCACTCCACTCGCTTAATCTGGTGCCATCTGGCAATTGGGGCCAATCCATTTATTTGCCGAAGTATCGAGTTCATTGTCCATGTCGGAGGCGCTGCATACAGGATACCGATCATCACCGCGCCGAGCCATACTTAAGGACTTATACCGGCGAAGGAGTGCATCGTGATCTTGGGGCTGTTGGCCTTGTCGCTGCGACGAAAGCTTCATCATGCAATTGGCAAAAGCATCCGTGCCTTGTTTAAAACCAAAGCCGGTACACTGCGCCTTGTCTTCCGCAGTCTGGGTTTGACTGGCATTCCCCTTGTCTGTCGTGCAGCCAACCAAGAAAGTAACGAACATCAGAAATCCGATGAAGACCAAAGCGCGCATTCCGTTCTTCCTTCGATAATTTCGATCCTTTGACGATCCTATAAATGTCACCCCGCCGCAACCCACCATAGCTGGAATCCCGTCAGGTGGTCGCCAGGGAGCATTTCACGATGATGAGCGTTGGTGATTGTTTTGATCGAGAGAAGAGGAGTGGCTGGGGAACCTGGATTCGAACCAGGACTAACGGAGTCAGAGTCCGTGGGTCTACCGTTAACCTATTCCCCAGCAGGCACGATCTTGAATATCACGATAAACGTGAAAACCGTGCGGGCCGAGCGGGCAAGCCGCTGTGAGCGCTGCCTTGTAGCCGCCAGCGGAAAATAGTCAAGCCTGCTCTGTGCGTCAATGGCACGTTTCGACAGGACGCCACACTGCAGATGCCGGCGCGCGGCGCCCAGTCCTATTCCACGCCTCAAGGCTCCGTCCGGCTGAACTGCGAGCGTTCGAAGAACAGCACGATGCCCAGGCCCAGAATCAGCGGGACGATCAGGTAGAACAGCCGGAACACCAGCAGCGCCGCCAGCACGCCGACCGGATCCATGTCCGACAGGCCGGCGAGGAACACCACCTCGAACACGCCGAGTCCGCCCGGCGCATGCGAGATCTGCGCGATCGAGAAGGAGACGAGGAAGACGCCCAGTATGACGAAGTAGCCGGGATTGTGGGCCGCGGGCAGGGCGAAGAAGATGATCGCGGCGGCGGCCAGCAGTTCGATCGGGCCGATCAGCAACTGCCGGGCGACGATCGGCAGCGCCGGATAATGCAGCTGAAAGCTGGCGATCTTCAGCGGGCGCAGATGCAGCCAGCTGCCGAAGATATAGGCGGCGACGAGCAGCAGCATCGCGATACCGGCCGCTTCGGACAGGCCATGATGGGCGATGCCGGAAAATCGGTCGAGTATCTCAGGCTCGAACACCAGAACGAGGCCCGAGGCCAAAATCGTCGACAGCACGAAGGTGATCCAGCAGACCGCCACCAGCACGCCGACATCCTGTCCGGTCAGGCCCCTGGTACCGTAGGCGCGGTAGCGGATGACGGCGCCCGAGAACACCGAACCGCCAATGTTGTGCGACAGCGCATAGGTGGTGAAGGAGCACAGCGTGACGAACAGCCACGACACGCGCTTGCCGATATGCAGAAGCGCGATGTGGTCGTAGCCGGCGAGCGAAGCATAGGCGATGATCGAACTCAGCGCGGCAAGAACCCAGCCGCGGGTCGGAATGGCAGCGATGCCGTCCCAGACATCGTCGAGCGAAATGCCGCGCAGTTCGTGCCAGAGCAGCAGCAGCGAGAAGATCACCGCCGCGATGCCGACGACCGGCCAGAAATAGCGTCTCCAGTTCATTGCCTGACTGCCATGCGTTGCGGGGTCCGCTTCCTTTCGTGGCTGGTGGGAGGCCGGCTGCGCCGGATTCTTCCGCTCATTTCAGAAATGCCTCATCGAAGCCGGCTATTCAACCGCGAACCCTTGTCGCAGCGGCGGCCGGCAAGATTTGTCCGTGGGGCGCCCGAAAGAGATGCCGGCAGGCGTTGCGCCGGCAACTGCGGCGTGCGGATTCATCACGCGGCCGCGCCGGAAC
>NZ_RZPF01000920.1:0-2163 GCF_004022735.1 Mesorhizobium sp. M7A.F.Ca.AU.001.01.1.1 | reverse complement strand
CAAACCGCCCGATCAAAATTCTCGTCCCCGGGTCGGATGCGCCTGCCGCCGACCTGGTGCTGGCGCAAGGCCTGCGCTGGCCGCGACCGCTGCCGCTGCTGATGGCGCAAGCCTTTGGCCCGTCCTTCCGCACCGAGGCCGGCGGCAGGCGCATCCGACCCGGGGACGAGAATTTTGATCGGGCGGTTTGCCTGGCGCTGGTTGCGGCGGCGGCGGACGCCTGCCGGCTGGCCGCCGAGCTGTCGCGTCGGGCCGAAAAACTCCTGGCGGCGGTGCCAAAACTGCGCGCGAAAGGCGCCAGCGACGTGATTTTTTTGCTCCTGAATGAAGATGCCGTCCCTGGCACGCTGACGACGAAAAACCTGTCTCGCTTTGCATCGCGGCGGCTGTTCGAGCGGCTGCAACAATTGGATGCCGTGCGCGAGCTCTCCGGCCGTACCACCTTTCGGCTTTTTGGGTTGTAGGGATGACCGAAGCCTCTGCCCGCCGCAAGCCGACCGAACAGCCTGTGTTGCTCGACACGGAATTGGATCACTTGCCGCCAGAACTGCGCTGGCGCGAATGGATGGGCCGCGTCGAAGCGGTGATCTTTGCGGCCAGCGAACCGGTGACACGTAGTGTCCTCGCGCGGGTGGTGGGAAGGAATTGCAATATCGAGCTGGTCATCGACGACATCCGCGCCGAGCTCGCCGGCCGGCCCTATGAACTGGTCGCAGTCGCCGGCGGCTGGCAGCACCGGACCAAGAAAATTTTTGGCGACGCCATCCGCGCCGCCTTCGGCACGGCAGCGGGCGAGGGGGCAAAAGAACTGTCGCAGGCGGAGGCGCTTGTCTTGATGTGCATTGCCTATTTCCAGCCGATCACCCGTGGCGAGCTGTCGAGCTTTTTCGGCAAGGAGGTGTCACGTGACCTGATCGGCGTGCTGCGCGCTGAGCAGCTGGTCGCCTCGGGGCCGCGCAGCCCGCAGCCGGGCGCGCCCTACACCTATGTGACGACCAAAACTTTTCTGTCGCAGTTCGGGCTCGACACGCTGCGCCAGCTGCCGGATTTCGAGGCGCTCGAGGACGCCGGGCTGCTGTCGAAGGAGAAGCTGCTGGATCATCCCAGGGTTTGCAGATATCGACGATGATGGCGCCAGCGCCGCGCTCGACGAATAGATGATCCCATCACGGCGGGACACACGCGATCTCGCCGCTCGTCACATAGAAGATTGCGCCACGCACGCCGTCTGGTCTCGCCGGCTGGGTCCTTCGCGTGACGGAAGGGAGGTGGCGGCACGCGTCCGCTTGTCGATGAAGGATAAGCGAACAGGCAATTGATCGAGCCTGGTCGCACATGTCGATCACCATTGAGAGCTCTCGAAGGGAGAAAGTTCAATTGAACCACGTCTACCTTGAGCTTCTCGCGACGATTGAGGCGTTAAGATCCAGCCCATCGGGGCGACCATTCAGACGCTGATGGACAAGGTTCGCGACCTTTCACAGACGATCAAAGCCCTGAAAGACGATCTCCACCAGACAGCCGGCTATGGCCTGCTAAGAACCTAGCCAGCCGGCGAGTGCCCATCCCGGCCATTGTCAGCGAGGCGGCCATCCCAACAAGATCGCCTTGCCGCCACCGCCAATGGCGGATGCTGACAGCAGCGCCATAAGAACGCCAACGTAGATGGGGAAGATCATCCTCGGGCTATTCGTCCTTCCAAATGACAGTCTTCCCCCGAAAATCCCAATGAAATTTGAGGTTGGCTTTCAGTACCTCGGTGGGGATCCTCGGCTCGATCGCTGTGTGGAGAGCGTTATACGTTTCTCGGCAGAAGCTCGGCGGCGGGACATTCAGCTTGTACCCCGACGGGTACCTAAAATCTTGCTGAGAATTCATCAGGTCAAGGTTGTTGGCAATCATCTTCACGTTCCCAATCGGCGGCATTCCTAGGGCCACTGCGGCTTCGTAAATGTCCTCGATCTTGTGACCGAAGCCGAGCCGGAGACCGCGTTTCGACACGCCCTTTGAAGCTAGATACGCTTTCAAGAGGAGTTCTAGGTGTGAGCTTTCGAGAGGTTGTCCATTCGGACCGGACCGAGGAGACTGGAGTTACCACGCTTCAGCATCCATCGGAGGGTCCGAATGAACATCCACAAGAATGCCCGTCTCACACCGCTGCGT
>NZ_RZPF01000919.1:0-2181 GCF_004022735.1 Mesorhizobium sp. M7A.F.Ca.AU.001.01.1.1 | reverse complement strand
CTGCACGCCCGCGCGCGAGGCGTTCGACGGTAGCACTTTCGAGACCAGGAAGGTCTCGTCGCGGCGCCCGGCAATGGCTTCGGCCACCACCTCCTCGGCACCGCCGCTGGCATACATTTCGGCGGTGTCGATCAACGTGATGCCGAGGTCGAGGCCGAGCTTGAGGGCATTCACCTCATCGGCGCGGCGACGGGAATCTTCGCCCATCTTCCATGTGCCCTGGCCAAGCACCTGAACGGCTTCGCCGGAGGGCAGTTTGGTGGTTCTGATGGTCGGTGGCATGGCGGGCTCCAGTTGGGGCCGGATCGCATCACAGGCTGGGCGATAAATCCAGAGGCGTTCTCGCCGCGCTGGCGATGGCTGAAGACTTACTTCACCGGATGGGCGGCGAGCCAGGCCTGCATCTGCTTGATCTCTGCTTCCTGCGCGGCGATGACGCCTTCGGCCAGCTTGCGGATTTCCGGGTCCTTGCCATTGGCAAGTTCAACCTTGGCCATGTCGATCGCACCCTGATGGTGCGGGATCATGCCTCTGACGAAATCGACGTCGGCATTGCCGGTATAGTCGGACGCCATCATGTCGGCATGCATCTTGTCCATCGCCGCCTTGTAGCCTTCCGTCGAAGGACTGGTCGCGTCCGTCGCCATAGCGCCCATGTCGTGTTTCATCTCTTCGCTCTGCGCCGGAACGCTTTCGAGGAAGACGGCAACCAGCATTCCGGCCGCCATCAGCAGCAGCACGAGTTTTTTGGCGAAGGTCATACATGGTCTCCTGTTGGATGGGTTTCGTATTTGGGGGCTTGGATCAGAGTTTCAATGTTCTCAGCCGCAATGCGTTTGCGATCACCGACACCGAGGACAGGCTCATCGCCGCCGCTGCCAGCATCGGCGACAGCAGCGTGCCGGTGAGCGGATAGAGCACGCCGGCGGCGACCGGCACGCCAAGCACGTTGTAGAGGAAGGCAAAGAACAGGTTCTGGCGGATGTTGCGGATCGTCGCCTGAGCCAGCGTGCGCGCCCGCACGATGCCGTTGAGGTCGCCTTTGACCAAGGTGATGCCGGCGCTTTCGACGGCGACATCGGCGCCGGTGCCCATGGCGATGCCGACATCGGCGGCGGCAAGGGCCGGTGCATCGTTGACGCCGTCGCCGGCCATGGCAACGCCGGTGCCTTTTGCGCGCAGTTCCTCGACAAGGGCTGCCTTCTGTTCCGGCAGCAGGCCGGCGCGGACCTCGTCGATGCCGAGGCTTCTGGCGATCGCGTTGGCCGTGCGTTCATTGTCGCCGGTCGCCATGATGATCCGCAAGCCGCTTTCATGCAGCGCCTTGATCGCCTCGGCCGTCGTTGTCTTGATAGGGTCGGCGACGGCGACGATGCCGGCCAGTTTTTTGTCGACAGCAACGAACATCGCCGTCTTGCCTTCGAGTTGCAGCGCCTCGGCCTTGGCCGAGATGGATGCGATGTCGACGCCAAGGTCGGCCATCATCGCGGCGTTCCCGAGCGCGACCGTCTTTCCCGAGACCGAACCGGACACACCCTTCCCGGTGACCGCCTCGAAGCCGCTGGCCTCTGCAACGGTCACGCCGCGCGTAGCGGCGCCGTCAACGATGGCTTCAGCCAGCGGATGCTCCGAGCCTTTCTCCAGGCCCGCGGCAAGCGCCAGCAATTCGTCTTCGGAAAAGCCGTTTGCCGTGACGACATCGGTCAGCTTCGGCCGGCCTTCGGTCAGCGTCCCCGTTTTGTCGACGATCAGCGTGTCGACGGAAGCGAAGCGTTCGAGTGCTGCGGCTTCCTTGATCAGCACGCCGGCATGCGCCCCGCGCCCGGTGGCGGTCATGATCGACATCGGCGTGGCGAGGCCGAGCGCACAGGGACAAGCGATGATCAGCACCGACACCGCCGAGACGATGGCAAAGATCAGGCTGGGCTCGGGTCCAAACACGGCCCAAGCGATGAAGGCGACAATCGCGACAAGGACGACGGCCGGGACAAAGTAGAAAGAAACGCGATCAGCCAACCCTTGGATCGGGGCGCGCGAGCGCTGCGCCTTGGCGACGAGCTCGACGATGCGCGCCAGCGTCGTCTCGGCGCCGACCTTCTCAGCGCGCATGATCAGCGCACCATTCTTGTTGAGCGTGCCGCCGGTCAGCGCATCGCCCTCGACCTTCTCGACCGGCAACGG
>NZ_RZPF01000918.1:0-2183 GCF_004022735.1 Mesorhizobium sp. M7A.F.Ca.AU.001.01.1.1 | reverse complement strand
TCCTTTGCCAAAGTCATCGCCTATTGACTAACCGACCGCCGGAAAAATCGGAAGTCTTCCGCAAAGGACAATGCTCAGAGCAGCGTCGGCGCACAAGAGGCGACGCTGCGGTGCCGCCTGCCGGCGGCCGCTGCTGTGGCAGCGGCCGCTTATGTCAATTGTCGTCAGCGCACGACGTACATGATGCGCCGGGTCTGCGGATCGATCAGCGCCCGCTGGCCGTTCACATAGACATAGCGGTAATTGTAGTCTGGAATCTCGCGCAGCTCGACGGTGTCGGGCAGGGTCGCGCCGGTGACCACTTCGCCATCGAGATAGATGGGATCGAGGCGGTGCGTGTCGACATAGGTGCGGACTTCAGCCGGGGGCGGCGGGAAGTCATCGACGACCGGATCGCTGGCGATGATCGCGCCGGTATAATCGGTCGAGTAGTTGCCGATGTCCTCCGGCGGCGAGACGACAGCAACGCTGGCGCGCCGTTGCGTCAGCACCACCCGGCTGCCGCCTATATCGGCCGTCACATAGTCGGAATAGACCCAGCCCTGGCCGCCGGCCTCGGCTATGGTGCACCATTTGCTGTTTTCGATGCAGCCATTGAGCGTTGCCGACTGACCGGCGGCGAGCACGCCGATGACAGGGTATTGCGGGCCGGGTCCGGCGCGAACGTTAAGATCGGTGACGGCTGAGACGGCGGTGTCGGCAAACGCGGCGCCCGACATCACGGTCAGCATTCCGGCGACCGCCGGAAACAACAGGGATTTCATGGTTTCTCTCCGTTTTCATGGTCCCTCGCCAGCGAAAACGGGGCAGCAGCTCATGCGTTCCCGCTAAAGCGCCTGTGCCAACTCACGATTTGTTCCCTGTTCTCCAGGCAAATCGGTCAGAAGTTCGTGAACGAAGTCCAATTTCCGCGCCGTGACGTCCGAAATGACAAAGGGATAGAGGTCCGGCAGGCCCATGCAGCGGTTGATCGAATTGGAGGCTTCCGACAGCACCAGCCAGCGGGCCAGGATCTTTTCGAAAGACTCGGGCGCGGTCGGCGGCTCCGAGGGTGCGGCCTGCAATTCGCCGCCTGTGTCGCCGCGCGGCAAGTCGTTGGCCTCCACCGTCTCCAGCCGGCCGAGCGGAAAGTTCAGTGCGTGCACCATTTCCAGCGTGTCGGTGATGTGCAGGTGGTGAGCCCAGGTCTCGGCCCAGTCCTCCCATGGATGCGAGGTCGCATAGGCCGAGATGTGGCCTTGCTGCCAGTCGGGCGGCGCACCATTGGCATAATAGGCCTTCAGCGCCTGTTCGTAATCGGCGCGGTCATCGCCGAACAGTGCGCGGAAAGCTTCGAGCCGGTGCGGATCGTCGCGGATCAGGCGGTCCCAATAATAGTGCCCAAGCTCATGACGGAAATGACCGAGCAAGGTGCGGTAGTTCTCGCCCATCTCGACGCGGCGCTTTTCGCGCTCGGCCGAATCCGCCTCGGCGACGTTGAGCGTGATCAGGCCATTGTCGTGGCCGGTCAGGATCCGCTCGCCGCCGGGGCCGCCGCCGATCGGATCGGCGAGGAAGTCGAAGGCCAGCCCGATCTCGTCGGCGGGGTTCTGCTTGGGCGCCACCGGCAGCCCGAAGGCCAGCAGCGAATAGATGGCGCGCTTCTTCGCCGCTTCGACACGGATCCAGCGGCGGCGGTTGCCGTCGACGGAGAGATCCGGGATCAACTGGTTGAGCGCACAGGCGCGGCAAAAGGCGTGTCCGGGCTCGGCCATCCAGTTGCAGGCGCATTCATCGGCGTTGGTGCACTGGAAGATGCCGTCGGCGCTCGCCAGCGCGAAACAGGCGTGCTCGGGATCGTAGAGCACGGGGTTCCCGCAGTTCAGGCACTGGGCGTTCTCGAAATAGATGCGATGGCCGCAATGGGGGCAGTCGAAGAGTTTCATGTCGGTCTCAATTCACCGGAGGTGACATAGATGTTCACGGCGGCCCGTGCCCAACGCGAACAGCCGCGCGGCGTTCCACATTTTCCTGAAGCTATTTGGCCGCAAGCTGGGCGACAACCTGTCTTGCCACCGCTTCGCCCGACAGCCGTGCGCCGCCGCAGGTCTGCATCAGCGGGCCGGCCAAGTGCTCGCCGGCGAAGAAGATCTTGTCGGCCACCGGCTGCATGAGCGCGGCGCGCGCCAGTGAACGGCCAGGGC
>NZ_RZPF01000917.1:0-2189 GCF_004022735.1 Mesorhizobium sp. M7A.F.Ca.AU.001.01.1.1 | reverse complement strand
AGCTGAAATAGAGCAATTCCAGGAAATGTGTGAAGCGGTTTTCCGTCCGGAATTGCGAAAAAACAAGGGGATTGCCGCCCCCGTCCATCCCACCTGAAAACCCTCTCGCACGGTTGCACCACCATGCCCAGACTTGGCGCCGTCACACCCATCCTGCGCATCTTCGACATTGCCAAGGCGCGTGAATTCTATGTCGGCTTCCTCGACTTCAAGGTGCAGTGGGAACATCGCTTCGCCGACGACGCGCCGCTCTACATGGCGATCGGCCGCGACGGCTGCGTCCTGCATCTCAGCGAACATCATGGCGACGGTGCACCCGGCATCGCCCTGCGCATCGAGGTCGAGGACATCACGGCTCTTCATGGCGAGCTGACCGGCAAAAACTACCGCTTCGCCAGGCCAGGCGTGGAAGAGACGCCTTGGAAGACCCGCGAGGTATCGGTCGCCGATCCGTTCGGCAACAGGCTGCATTTCTACGAGGATGCCGCCGGCTGACTGAGCCTGTTGACGAAGGCTTCGCGGATCGCATCCTGCATGCCGTCGATCGCCTCGCCTGACGCGTTCGGGTTGCGGTGCATCACCACGTTCGAGGAATCGATGGCGCCGAATCCGTCCGCCGTGGTCAGTTCACGACAGCCGTCCGGAATGTTGCTGCGCGAGATCGGCGCGATCGCCAGTCCGGAGGTGACGGCGAGCTTGAGGCCGCCGGTGGTGTCGCTGGTATAGGCGACACGATAGGCAAGATCGCGCTGCTCCAACGATTTGATGGCGAAGTCCTTGCACCAGCCGGCCCGGTTGTAGAGCGCGATCGGCACCGGCTGTTCCTCATGCATGTGATGCAGGGACGATGTCACCCACACGGTCGGGTCGTGCATCAGCACTTCGCCGCCGGCGGGATCCTGCCATTCGAACACCACGCACAGATCGAGCTCGCCGGCAGCGAGCGCCGCCATCTGTGCCCCGGAATGGGCATAGCGCACGGTGACCTCGACCTGCGTATGACGCTTCGAGAAAGCGCCGAGCGCGCGCGATAGGATGGCGTGGCCATATTCCTCCGGAATGCCGATGCGCACCGGCCCGCCAAGCGGCGCTGCCGCCATCGATGCCGACGTCTCGTCGAGCAGCGAGACGATGCGGCGGGCGTTGACGATGAGTTCGCCGCCGCGCCGCGTCAACGCGACGCCGCGCGAACCGCGCTCGAACAGGCTGGCGCCGATCAGATCTTCGAGCTTCTTCATCTGCATCGACACCGCGGATTGGGTGCGGCCGGCCTGCTCCGCCGCCTTGGTGAAATTGCCGGTCTCGGCAATCGCCACGAAGGTGCGCAGGAGGTCGCTGTCGAGGGTCGGCCGCATGAAATCCGCCATAAGAGAATTTGATTGCTGGCATCATTCCAATTCGTTTGCAACATGTCAAACGGCGGATGATAGTCGCCTCACCCATTGGATATGCGGCTGCGAAATCAGCCGCGGACCAATCAAGAGTCCTCACTCGTGCCCGCTGCCCGAAACGGTGGCGGGTTCTTTTTACCCCGCAGGCGGCAGCTTCGGATCGTACGCGCAGGAGCCTGGATGCAGATGCAAAATCGGATGGTGGGCGGCATCCTGAGCCTGTGCCTCGGCGTGCTGGTCTTTTCGCTGCAGGATCCGCTCGTCAAAGCCGTGTCGAGCGGTTATCCAGTGACCGAGGTGATGGCGATCCGCTCGATCGTCGCTCTGCCGATCCTCATCGTTCTGGTCCATGCTGATGTTGGCTTGCGGGCGATCCTGTCGAAGCGATTCGGCATGCTGACGGTGCGCGCCTTCATCCAGTTCACCTCCTATACGATGTACTACCTGGCCATCGCCGCCTTGCCGCTTGCCGATGCGGTGGCGCTTTATTTCATGGCGCCGCTGTTCATCATGGTGCTCGCCGGGCCCTACCTTGGCGAGCGCGTCTCCTGGCAGACACTGGCAACCGTGCTGATCGGCTTGTTCGGCGTCCTCGTGATGCTGCGCCCCGGCGCAGGGCTGTTCGACTGGGCAGCGCTGCTGTCGCTGGGCTCGGCGGCGCTCTATGGTTTTTCGCAGCTGATGGCCCGCAAGATCGGCGACACCGAATCGTCCACCGTGATGGCCTTCTATCAGAACGGCGCCTATCTGGTTGGCGCCGCCGTGGTTGCCGGCGCGTTTCACCTTGCCGGCATAACC